>JAYVXQ010000089.1:0-7859 GCA_043785025.1 Acetobacteraceae bacterium | reverse complement strand
CGCAACAATGCCGCATATTCCGCCGCGGCAACGCTCGTTTGGAAAGTCTGAACATTCGCAACGAGAGCACGATCCGCGCGACCTATATTTGCGGACGCTAGAGCATCATCCGATCAGGTGGCTACACCTGGTCGGATAAAGATGCCCGCCAAAACCAATCATCAGCATCATCCGATCAGGTGGCTGCACCTGGCCGGATAAAGATGCCCGCCAAAACAAAAATTTAGCGCGTTTACCGATAGCCAACGCGATCGGAAAACGCGCCGCACGGCCAAAGACGGGTTGCCGTTCCCCGCCCATGGCGCCAGACTAAGACCAATCCCCGCGCCGTGAACGGTCAGGGGCGACCGTCATGGGAAGGTGTCCAATGTCTCGATTTTCTGGCTTGACTCCGCTGCTCGCGCCTCGGTCGGTCGCCGTTCTCGGCGCGTCCTCCGATCCAACCCGGATTTCCGGCCGTCCCATCGCGTACATGCGCGCGCAGGGGTTTCAGGGCGGGTTGTACCCGATCAATCCGAACCGGGCCGAAGTGCAGGGGCTGAAAGCCTATGCCTCCATCGCCGATTTGCCGGAAACCCCGGACGTCGCGATCGTCGCGGTCGCGGCCGAGGTCGCCGCCCCCGCCATCGAGGAATTGGGCAAGCGCGGCGTCAAGGCGATCGTGATGTTCACAGCCGGTTTCGCCGAAATGGACGAAGCCGGTGAAATCGCTCAGGCCAAAATGGTCGCGACCGCCCGCGCTTACGGCATGCGCATATTGGGCCCGAATTGCCTGGGCGTGTTCGACGCGCGGCGATCATATTACGCGACATTCTCCTCCTCCTTCGACAGCGGTTGGCCGGTGCCGGGACGCATCGGTATCGCCAGCCAGTCGGGCGCCTATGGAACGCATCTTTATACCCTGGCGCGCAACCGCGGGATCGGCGCGTCCTTGTGCGTCATGACCGGCAACGAGGCGGATGTGACGGTCGGCGAATGCATCGGCTGGCTGGCGGAAAATCCCGACGTGGATGTGATCGCGGTCTATGCCGAGGGCATCCGCGAGGCGCCCGGCCTGATCGCGGCGCTTGAGGTGGCGCGGGCGGCGAAAAAGCCGATCGTGATGCAGAAAGTCGGCCGCAGTGAACTTGGCACCAAAGCCGCGAAATCGCACACCGCGTCGATCGCCGGCGATGACGCGGTGACCGAGGCGATCATGAACGAATTCGGCGTCTACCGCGCGCGCAATTCCGAGGAGATGCTGGATATCGCCCACACCGCGACGCGCAAGATCTATCCGGTCAAAAATACGATGGGCGTCATTACGGTCTCAGGCGGCGCGGGGGTGTTAATCTCCGACGTGGCCGAAACCCTGGGCCTCGACATGCCGGAAATGCCGATGGAGGCGCAGAAGCGCTTGCGCGAACTGGTGCCGTTCTGCGCGCCGCGCAATCCCGTCGACGCGACCGCGCAGGTGTCCAACGATGTCTCTCTGGTCAGGACATTTACCGAATCGATGATCCGCGATGGCGGTTATACCTCGGTCCTGGGGTTTTTCAGCATGACGGCGTCGTCGAAGCGCTGGCCCTCCATCCGCGAACAGCTCAATTCCGTGATGGTCGAAAATCCCGGACGTCTCTACGCGCTGTCGGTCATTGTGCCACCGGAAGGACGTGATGAGCTGGAGAAAGACGGCTGGGTCGTGCACGAGGATCCGACAAGGGCGGTGGTCGCGATCGATGCGATGGGACGCTATGGCAAGGCGTTCGCGGCCGGTCCGGGTGCGCCCGCGCCGATCGTTCCGGCCGTGACATTGCCGGCGAAAACACCGACCGAGGCGGAGGCGAAACGATTGCTGTCGAAGGCCGGCATCGCCTCGGCGCCCGAGGCGGAATGCGCGACAGTGGAACAGGCCATCGCGGCGGCGGAAAAATTCGGTTTCCCGGTCGTGATGAAAATTCTGTCGGCGGATATTGTGCATAAGTCGGAAATTGGCGGCGTGCTGCTGGATGTGGCCAGCGCCGACGCGGTGCGAGAGGGATTCCGGTTGTTGCTGGATCGCGCCAAAACGGCGATGCCCGCGGCGAAGCTGGACGGTGTTCTGGTGGCGAAACAACTGAAAGGCGGCGTCGAATGCATTCTGGGCGTGCATCGCGATCCCGTGTTCGGGCCGGTGGCGATGTTCGGATTGGGCGGAATCTTCGTCGAGGTGTTGAAAGATGTCGTGTTCCGCCGCTGCCCGTTTGGCGCCGATGTCGCGGAGGACATGATCCGCTCGATCAAAGGCGCGCCATTGCTGTTGGGCGCGCGGGGGCGCAAGACGGCGGATATCAAGGCTCTGGCCGAAACGTTGGCGCGGCTGTCGGCGTTCGCCGTGGCGGCGGGACCGCGCTTGCAGGGGATCGATCTCAATCCGGTGTTCGCGATGCCAGAGGGCGAGGGCGCGTTCGCCGTGGACGCGGTGATCGAAGTGGGCGATTGACCGTGCGGGGAGGGAGCGTTGGGGCGCTGCCCCATACCCGGCCAAGGGGCGCCGCCCCTTGGAGCCCCGCCAAGGGCAGTAGCCCTTGGAACCATGACTGGCTGTTTCTCGGGAGGGGGCCATCCTGGGCGTTTCAACATCGTGAATGGCCCGCTCCCGAGAAACAGCCAAGGGATAGATCGCAAAGGGCCTCGCCCTTTGCCGGGGTCCAGGGGCGGCGCCTCTGGCGGGGTTTGGGGCAGCACCCCAACGCCCCCTCCCCCGCATGATCATCGCCCTCGCCGGCCACGTCGATCACGGCAAAACCGCCCTCATCCGCGCGCTGACCGGCATCGACGCCGACCGCCTGCCCGAGGAAAAGCAGCGCGGCATGACCATCGACCTCGGCTTCGCGCATACGCGGATGCCCTCGGGGGAGATGGTCGGGTTCGTCGACGTGCCCGGCCACGAGCGGTTTCTGACCAACATGCTGGCGGGCGTGCTGTCGCTCGATACCGTGCTGCTGGTGATTGCCGCCGATGACGGGCCGATGCCGCAGACGCGCGAGCATGTGTCCATTCTGCGGCTGACCGGAGTGCGCGATCTCGCTGTCGTGATCAGCAAGATCGATCGGGTGGACGCGGATCGCCTCGCGGCCGCGCGCGCGGAGATTGGGGTGCTGCTGGCGGAGGCCGGATACGCCGATGCGCCGGTGATGGCGGCATCAAGTGTTTCCGGCGAGGGCATCGCCGCGGTGCGATCGCATATCGAGGCCAGGTTGACAGTGCATCGGGCGCGCGATACCGGCGGCGGATTTCGTTTGGCGATCGATCGGAGTTTCTCACCCGCCGGCGCGGGACTGGTCGTGACCGGAACGGTCGCCAGCGGGATCGTTTCGGTGGGCGATCGGCTACTGCTGTCGCCGTCGCGGCTGGCCGCGCGGGTGCGCGGGATCCAGGTGCATCACGATCCGGCGGCGCGCGCGGTGGCGGGGGACCGGTGTGCTCTCGCGATCAGCGGTCCGCGGATCGAGCGGGCGCGGATGAAGCGCGGCGATTGGCTGGTGGATCCCGGCCTGCATGCGCCGACCGCGCGCGTCGATGCGTTGGTGCGCGCGGTCGGGGATCGCGGGCCGCGGCATGCCGCGCGCGTGCATGTGCATTTCGGCTCGGCAAGCGTGACCGGACGGGTTCTTGTGCAAATGGGACGCGATCTGGCGCCGGACGAGGAAGGGTTCGTTACGATCGCGTTGGATCGGGCAAGCGCGTGTCTATACGGCGACCGCCTGATTTTGCGCGATGACGCGACGGGACGGGTGATCGCGGGCGGGATTGTCATCGATCCCTTCAGTCCGGACCGGCGGATCCGGCGGGAGCGGCGGCTGGCCTCACTTCAGGGCCATGCGATTGTCGATCCGGCGGCGGCATTCCGCGCGCTGCTGACGGCCGAGGGTTGGGCCGATCTGGGGCATTTCCGGCGGGCGCGCAATTTGCCGGAAGCGTTCATGCCGGCGGTCGCGGACGACGCGTTACGGATCGGGTCCGCGATCGCGCCGATTTTCGTTTCACCCGCGACAATTATTACGGCGACGCTGGACCTGACCCGGCACTTGCGCGATTGGCACACGCGCCATCCCGATGAACTGGGCCCAGGAAAGTCGGAAGCGCTACGCGGGATCGGCGCCTTGCCGCCGTCGATCGCCGAAGCGATTTTGGAACGGATACGCACCGATGGCGGCATCGTCCGCGACGGCATGGCATGGCGGTTGCCGGAGCATAAGCCGATGCTCGGGCCATTGGATGAAGCGGCGTGGTCTCGGATCCGGACGGAACTGGAACGCGCCGATTTACGGCCACCCAGGATGCGCGAACTGGCGGAAACGATGCGCCTGACGCCCGAGGAGATGGCGGCGTTATTGGCCCGGCTCGAACGATTTGGGCGGCTCGCGCGCGTCGCGGACAACCGGTATTTTTTGCCCGAAACGATCACGGCGTTGGGCGGGCTGGCGGTCGCGGTGGAAGCCGGCTCGGACGAAGCCGGTTTCACGGCGGCGATGTTCAATCAGCGCAGCGGAATCGGACGCAATCTGACGATCGAGGTATTGGAATATCTGGACGCGATCGGCGTCACGCGGCGGGCCGGGGATTTGCGCCATGTGGTGCGGACGGCGGAAGGTTGATCCGATCAGGTGTTTCCACCTGATCGGACCCAGCCATCAGGCCTGCTTGACCAGCAACGCCAGAATTTTCTCAAGGTTATCGTCGGCCATTTGTCTCAGTTCGTCATCGGTTCGATCCTGCACCGGGTGCGGAACGAACACATAAGCGGGGTCGGTACCGAGCGCTTTGGATTGCGCGGCGGCGGCGTCGATGAACTCGGTGGTCGCGACACCGACCGAGGGGATTCCGTTGGACTCAAGATCCGCGAGGTCATGCGTACAGCACGACGTGCAGGAGCCTCAGTCCGCCAGCCCTTCGATGACGACGTTCACCTCGCCAATGATCTGCTGGCGTAATGGCAGCGGCGCGGGTTTGGCCACCGTCGGTTTCATATAGCGTTTGACGGTGATGCCGCGCCCGGTCAGCAGCACATCGAGCCGATCGAGAAAAACGTCGCCGCGGGGTTTGGAGATATCCAGCAGGCCCACGGTCAGACCCTCGAGCTTTGGCGGGCGTTGCAGGCGTTGTCGCGCCGCCGGATTTCGTTCCGACGTCGGATCCAGTAAGACTGTCATGATGTCACCTCTCTGGTCACGGGTAATGATCCGGCGGCCCCTCCCGAAGACCAGCCGCCGATGATGCCGGAGAACATGCCCGCACCCCCTCCGGCCCGAACGATCAACAAGCCGCCGTCGCGGAATTTATGGCGGGAGCGGGTGGCGGCTTCGGGGTTGTAGCCCTCGGCGATACCGTGCGCACCCGCGATTAGATCAGCGGCGGGGATTTCGCACAGCCGGTACAGCTCGTCATACAGCCGCTTCTTGCTCCAGCCCGCGGCGCGGAACGTGCGTTCATGTTCCGGGCAGACAACGAGCATCATGTCGCAGGCGGGCGCGAGCTTGACGTTATGCACGGCCTTGATCGAACCGGCCATGCTGCGCGCCAGGCTGTCCGGATCGCGCGACTTTTGGTCGACGACACCTTGCAGGCCAAAACCGGCGAAAACGGTGACGGCGGACACGCCGCGCGGGATGCCGAAATCGGTGGACAAAGGTTCCCAGCAGGAGCCTTCCTCGTCCTCGGCGAAGCAGTACGTGTATTTGCCGGGATTGCCGAGGGTGGCGCGGTCGACTTCCTGAGGGCGGCCGCCGCCGACGTTACGGATCACCAACTGCAGCGCGCGCCCGATCGTGGCGTTGGCGCGGTTGCCCTGGCCCAACGCGTTGCCGCGGGCGTTCATGCCGATCTGACGGCGGATAGGGCCGTTCACGACCAGGACCGGTCCGACGAACATGGTTGTCGCCAGCACGCCGTGCATCGAGAAGGCGGGGTCGAGGGCGGCTTCCACGGCGGCGAGGACGACCGGCAGATACTCCGGTTTACAGCCGGCCATGACGGCGTTGACGGCGACTTTTTCCACCGTCAGCGGGGCCAGATTGGGCGGGCACAGACCGACGACCTCCTGAGGGTCGCGCGTGGTGCCGGACAGCATGCGCAGGACGCGTTTTTCGGTGGGGGGGACGACGGGCAGACCGTCAGACCAGCCGCGTTCGAACGTCGCCTCGAACTCGTCCTCATCGGCGCCGAGTTCGACGCGCCGCGCGATCAGGCCGGTTTCGTTATGACGAATTAACAAATCCTCGAGCGTACCCGGCTCGACATTGCGCGCACCGCAGCCCGGACGGAACCCAGGGAGATCGGCGCCGATGCCCTGGAAGCCGCTGATGCGCTCCCACTCCGCGCGGTCCCAGCCATACGTGCGGGCGACCTCGCGGCCCTCGGCGCGGCGGATCAGGGTCGGAACGATCTCGATTTTCAGCGCGTGGGAGACGGATAATGCCGTGTCGTCGATGCGGTTCGCGAGTTGTTCGGGGAAATCGGGGTCGTCCTGCGTGAAGACGCTGATGGCGCCAAGGGCCGCGAGTTCAGCGAGGACGGGCGCGGTCAGGACGCAGGTGGGGCAATCGCGCTTGACGATGGCGATGAGTCCGTCATGGGGAAGGGATGCGGGCACGGCTGCCTCATTGGTTGATGAAAGACGTTAGGCGCGGCGGTGGCGGTTGGAAAGGGACCGAGCACCCCATCATCACGCGGCCTGCGCTGTTTCCACCGGCTTCCAGGATTTGACGACCGGTAAAACCTCTTTGGCGAACAGGCGCAAACCTTTTTCGGCGATGTCATACGGGATGCCACCGAAACGGAAGGACGTGCCGAGTTCGAACTCTCCCACCAGCGCGCGGCGTTCCTCCATGACGCGCAGAATGCGGTCGGGCGTGCCCCAGACGGCGGCTTGCATGAAGGCGGAGACGATGCCGTCCATCCCGATCTCTTTCGCCATGGCGATTTTCTGCGCGTAGGAGTCATAGCCTTTGACGGTGGCGAAATGATCGCCGAGAAGCTCGTAGTGATAGAAGTTGATCTCGACGAATTTGCCCATGTATTGGCGCGCCATGTCCTCAGTGCCCGTCATGGTTTCGGCGCAGACGCAGAAATCGGCGAGCAAGGGTGGGGCGGCCTCCACGCCATGCATCTGACGCGTGAGCTCGCGGTGTTTGGTGATGGCCGGCATGCGGAGCGGCCACGGACGGTCGGCGAACATCACCATCCGCGCGTTCAGTTTCGCGGCCGATACGACGGAATCGTCGCTGGAAGCGACAGCATAAACGCGCCCATCGATCGAATGCGCCGGCCTGGGTCGGATTTCGATGCGCGGTTGTTTGTAATGTTTACCATTGCCTTCCATGAATCCAGTGCGTAACGCGGCGAGAATCATCGCCGCTGATTCATCGAAACGTTCGCGCGATTCGTCCATGCTGCCGCGGAAGGCCGCGAACTCCCGCC
This sequence comes from Acetobacteraceae bacterium, assembly GCA_043785025.1. GTDB lineage: Bacteria > Pseudomonadota > Alphaproteobacteria > Acetobacterales > Acetobacteraceae > Rhodopila. The sequence continues at coordinate 419 of JAYVXQ010000089.1, read as the reverse complement.
GCGCGAGGCCGCGGCCCATGCCAAGGCGGAGGCGCCCGTTGCTGAGGAAATCGAGCACCGACGCCTGTTCCGCGACGCGCAGCGGGTCGTGCCAGGGCAGGATGACGGCGGCGGTGCCGAGGCCGATATTCGGGCAGACATTGGCGAGGTAGGACATCAGTTGAAGGTTGTCGGGGCAAAACGAATAATCGTTGAAGTGATGTTCGACAGCCCACAGCACGTCAAAGCCGAGCTCGTCGGCGAGGCGGGCGAGACGGATTTCCTCCTCCCACACCTGCCGGTCGGAGACGTTGGTCCAGCCGTAGCTCGCGAAAACCATTGGTAAGCCGACGTCCATGATGGCCTCTCGTTTTTGACTGGAGAGGATGATTTCATGGTTGGGGGTTGGGGGCAAATGCCCGGCGTTTTACCGCCATCGG
>JAYVXQ010000088.1:0-7866 GCA_043785025.1 Acetobacteraceae bacterium | reverse complement strand
CCGCCCCGACGCCTCCATCACCTGCACCAACCCCATCAGGCCGAAATCGGTGCCGCCGTGATCCTCGGGCACCAGAAACCCGGTCCAGCCGAGGTCCGCCATCTCCCGCCATAACGGTCGCGAGAACCCGTCGGGATCGTTGCTATCACGCAATTTCCGCAGCGCCGTGATCGGCGACCGTTCGCGAAAGAAATCCAGCGCGGTGTCGCGCACCATCTGGGTCTCAGCATTCAATACCAAAGCCATTTAATTTATTCCCTCCAAAGCGGTACCGATTTAATCCGGCAACGCCAGAACCCGTTTCGCGATGATATTGAGTTGAATTTCCGATGTCCCGCCTTCGATCGAGTTGGCTTTCGACCGCAGCCATTCCCGCGTCAGACGCGTCTCATCATCGGTAAACGGCTCGCCTTCCCAGCCCAATGCGTTAAATCCCTCGGCGGCGATGATCATTTCGTATCGGGTTTTATTGAGTTCGGTCGCGTAGTATTTGAACATCGCCGACATCGGACCGGGGGGCGCGCCCGCCTCCGCCTCCTCCGCCGCGCGGCGCCGGGTCAGTTGAAACGCATGCGCGTCCATGGCGTATGCCGCGATATCAGACCGCAGCGCGGGATCGGCGATCCGGCCGTTTTCCTCGCCCGCGTAGTGCTTCGCGAGCCCCTCGGGCGTGACCTCAAACTTCGCCGCCGCGCGCGAGCCGATGCCGCCGATGCCCTTGCGTTCATGTTCCAGCAGCCGCTTGGCGATGGTCCAGCCTTTATTGAGCTGCCCAACCAAATGGTTGGCGGGCACCTGAACATTGTCGAAGAACGTTTCGCAAAACACCGATTTGCCGGAAATCAGTTTGATCGGCTTGGGCCGCACCCCGGGATCGGCCATGTCGATCAACAAAAAGCTGATCCCCTCATGTTTTTTCACCGCGGGATCGGTGCGCACGAGGCAGAAAATCCAGTCCGAGAGATGCGCGTTCGAGGTCCAGATCTTATGCCCATTGACCAGGAAATGCTCGCCCTGCAACACCGCGCGCGTCGACAGGCTGGCGAGATCGGAGCCCGATCCCGGCTCGGAATAGCCCTGACACCAGCGGATTTCGCCTTTGATGATTTTCGGCATATGCTCCTGTCGTTGCTCTTCCGTGCCATATTCCAACAGCACCGGACCCAACATCGACAAGCCCATGCCGCGCAACGGGGCGCGGCAGCCGATGTCCTGCATTTCCTCTTCCAGGATCATGAGTTCGTCGTTGTTCAGCCCGCCGCCGCCGTATTTTTTTGGCCACGCCGGCGCGGTCCAGCCCTTGGCGGCCATGCGGTCGAGCCAGATTTTCTGCTCGGGCCGGACATACTCGGCGCGCAGACCGCCGGCGACCTGTTCCTCGTCCGGCATGCGGGTGCGCATCACCGGGGGGCAGTTTTCCTCGAGCCAGGCACGGGTTTCCTGGCGGAAGTTTTGGGTGGATGGCATGGCGGGATCCTCCGGCGGTCGGTTGGGACGGAGTGTGAAGGAGGCGCCCGTGGGGTCAAGGGGGACGCTGACGCTTCGTCAATGGTTTGCCGGTAACCATTGTTCCCGACGCGGGAGAACGACGTAAGACGGGCGCCGATACCGAAGCCGGGATTTCTGGACGGGTGCGAGCCGCTTGGCTAAGTTTATGGAGAACGCCGTTGGCGTGACAAGGAGGGCCGCTTGTTCACCTGGGACGCGCTGCACGGCGAGAGCGAGGTGTTCGATGCCAGGGGCCGTCACATCGGCGTTTTCGACGGCGTCACAAGCCTGCTGATCAAGCCATACCGGAAAGGAAGGCGCATTCGTGTCTGAGGTCGCCCAACACGCACCGACGTTTTTCGAACTCTACAGCCAGGGTCTTGCCTCAGGTGAAGCGGCGGATGATTTCGTTGGCGCCTGGCATGACTCGGGTGATGATGAAACGCGGTCTCTCGCGGCGTATTTGGGGATGACCGATGCTGAATACGCGGTTTGGATGATCACCCCGCGCGCTTTGCCCGCGATCCTCGCCGCCCGCCAATCCGGCCAGAGCCTGCGCGCGAGCCTGATACCGTTCGTCGAGGGGCTTCGCGCCGCTGGCGATCCCAGCGACGCGCTGACGTTGCGCACGTTTGGTTACTGGTTCGCCGAGGCCAATGAGGCTTGAGGGTCCGCCTCGCCACCCCCAAACCTTGTGCCCGACCCCCAATTCCACCATAAGCCGCCCTCGTTCTTCCCCAACGAGGTCCCGATGCAGCCCATCACGGCAACCCCCGCCATCCGCCGCACCGCACGCCGTGCCGCCCAACTCCTCGCCATCTCATTCCTCCTCACCAGCCCAACCCTCGCCGCCGACGACCCCATCGTCGCGAAAATCGGCGCCGACGTGATCCGCATGAGCGACCTCAACACCGCCATCGAGACCCTCCCCCCCCAGGCCCGCCAAATGCCGCGCGACCAGTTGCTGCCGCGCCTGCTCGATCAAATGGTCGACACCCGCGTCATGGCCGCCGAGGCCCATAAATCCGGCCTCGACAAAGACCCCGCCATCGTCCGCCTGCTGCACGACGTGCAGGAACGCGCCTTGGTCTCCGCCATGCTGGAAAAAGAGGTGAGCCCCAAGGTCACCGACGCCGCCGTCCGCGCCCGCTTCGACACCGACATCGGCGGCCGCCCGCCGGTGCAAGAAGTCCACGCCCGCCACATCCTGGTGGATGACGAGGCGACCGCGAAAAAAATCATCGCCGACCTGAAAAAAGGCGGAGATTTCGCCGCCCTCTCGCGCCAGTACAGCAAAGACAAAGCCGCCGTCGAACAAGGCGGCGACCTCGGCTACTTCAAACCGGGCGATATGGTGCCGGAATTCTCCGCCGTCGCCTTCGCGCTGAAGGACAAGGACGTGACCCCCAACCCGGTCAAAACCCAGTTCGGCTGGCACGTCATCCAGACCCTGGACCATCGCGCGGGCCAGGCGCCCAATTTCGATCAGTCCAAGGATCAACTGCGCCAGCAGATGATCAACGAGGAAGTGCAAAAGACCCTCGAACACGCCCGCGCCGGCGTGAAGGTGGAGCGCTTCAACCTCGACGGCAGCCCGATCAAGGCCACCGACCAGGCAATGCCCCCGGCGAAATAACCGGCCCCCAAAAAACCCAGGAAAACGTCCAGGAAAAACGCCATGACCACCGCTGTGTCCCCCCTCGCCGTCGCCCTCCCCGCGCTACCGCCACTGGCCGGGGTCCGCCTCAACGCGACGGCGGCGGGCATTCGCTATCAGGGCCGCACCGACCTCGTGATGATCGCCGTGCCCGAGGGCAGCACGGCGGCGGGCGTCTTCACCTCCAACAAATGTCCGGGCGCGCCGATCGACTGGTGCCGCGACGCGCTGAAGGGCGGCACGGCGCGCCTTGTGGTGGTCAACGCCGGCAATGCCAACGTCTTCACCGGCAAAGCGGGCCGCGACGCCTGCGCGGCCACCGCCAACGCCGCCGCGAAAATCGCGGGCTGCGCGCCGCACGAGGTCTTCATCGCCTCCACCGGCGTGATCGGCGAGGTTTTGCCGCACGAGAAACTCACCGTGGCCCTGCCCGCTTTGCACGCGGGCCTGACCGAGGACAAATGGGAAGCCGCGGCGCGCGGCATCATGACCACCGACACCTTCCCCAAGGCCTCCACGCGGGTGGCGAAAATCGGCGGCACGTCCGTGCGCATCACCGGCATCGCCAAGGGCAGCGGGATGATCGCGCCGGACATGGCGACGATGCTGTGCTTCGTCTTCACCGACGCCGCGATCCCCGCCGCCGCGATGCAGGCGATGCTGAAAAAAGGCGTCGACCGCAGCTTCAACTGCACGACCGTCGACTCGGACACGTCCACGTCCGACACTGTCCTGTTGATCGCCACCGGCCAGGCGAAAAACCCCGAGGGTTCGCTCACGGATTTCTCGAAAAAACTCGCCGATGTGCTGATGGATCTGGCGTTGCAGGTGACCCGCGACGGCGAGGGTGCCCGCAAGCTGGTGAAGATCGACGTGACCGGCGCGGTCTCCGCCAAATCGGCGAAGAAGATCGCGATGACAATCGCCAACTCGCCGTTGGTGAAGACCGCGATCGCCGGCGAGGACGCGAACTGGGGCCGCATCGTCATGGCCGTCGGCAAGGCGGGCGAGCCGGCCGACCGGGATAAATTATCCGTGGGCGTCGGCGGCGTCTGGATGGCGCGCGAGGGCGGGGTCGTGCCCGGTTACGACGAAACCCCGGTGGTCGCGCATATGAAGGGCAGCGAGATCGACATGGTGGTCGACATGGGGTTGGGTTCGGGCAAGGCCACTGTTTGGACCTGCGACCTGACGCATGGGTATATCGATATCAATGGATCGTATCGATCATAGACGAAAATTTTCGTTACAGACGAAACTATTCACACGGCGATCGTGGCCGCCGGCCGCGAAGCCCGCCGGTCCTCCGGCCCATCCCCTGGGCGGCGAACGACAATCGTGATCGTCCGAGCCCCCGCCACGATCCGCTGTGTCCCCAAGGTTTCAAAGCCCAGAAAGGTAACGGAGAGTTGACCTCCGTCCGGGCATCCCCAGGGACCATGCTCAGGTCGAATGACCCATCGGGACCAGGATCGCGTGGCGCAAACGCGGGTTCCAGGATCGAGCCTGAGATTATTCATAAACGATGCTACTATAAAACGAAATCCGCCAGCCAAAATGGATCGCGCCCCCCCGCCACGGCTTCGCTCCACCTTCAAAAACCCGCCCGAATGCCAAACCTTCGTGACCTCAGCCATCTCCGTATCAACCTTAAAAACCCATCAACAACCACCGGCCGATCCAACACCACCGCACCCCATTCACCAACCCCCTCGACCACCTCCCCACCCCATCCTATCCTCCCGCTCACACCCTCATAAGGAAACGCCCATGGCCTTCTTCGAACTCCGCCAATACAAAGTCCTCCCCGGCAAAGCCGACGCCTGGGTTGCCATGATGGAGGAGGAAATCATCCCCTTCCAGGTCTCCAAAGGCATGGTCATCGCCGGCAGCTACCGCGGCGAAACCGACGAGTCCGTTTACGTCTGGATCCGCCGCTTCGACTCCGAGGATCAGCGCGTCCAACAATACAAAGACGTCTACGAATCCGACTTCTGGAAAACCAAGATCTCCCCCCGCGTGCCCGAGTGCCTGGACCGCGCCGCGATCGTCGTGACCCGCCTCGTCGCGACCCCCCGCTCCCCGGTGCAATAACTCCATCGGATCATCCTGTCCCGCGGCCATCGGGACGGGATGAAACCTCCCCGCCATCCGCCTCCCCTACTATTCCCGCACGTAACGGGCACGAAAGATCACGCATGAGCCAAACGCAAAGCAGCGGCGCCCCGCTGTTGGAGTATGACGGCAAGATCTCCGAACTGTTCGGGATCTTCCTGCTCAATCTGCTGCTGACGATCCTGACCCTCGGGATTTTTCGTTTCTGGGCTATCACCCGGATCCGCCGTTACATCTGGTCGCATCTGCGCTTCCAGGGCACCCGCCTGACCTATACCGGCAAGGGCAAGGAGCTATTTGTCGGCTTCCTGCTGGCCATCCTCATCCTCGGCCTCGTCGGCGCGGCCGCGGCCCTGATCGCGACGGCGTTGGCGATGATCTACGCCCCGCTCGCGATCCTGGCCGGCATCGTCGTCTATATCGCGATGTTCGTGCTGTTCGGCGCGGCGCATTTCTCCGCCCAACGCTACCGCCTCAGCCGCACCGAATGGCGCGGCATCCGGGGCGGGATGGACGGCTCGGCGTTACGCTACGGCCTCGCCTGGATGCTGTATCTGCTGTCCACCATTTTCACCCTGTATCAATCGGTCCCCTGGATGCAGGTCGGCCTCGCGCGCCGCCGCATCAACGCCTCCCGCTTCGGATCCGCCGAGTTGCGCTTCGGCGGCCGCGCCGGCTCGCTCTATCTCTCCTGGCTCGCGACCATCGTCGGCTATGTCCTCCTGTTGGGCGGCATCGCCGCGATCGTCATCGGCGTGGAGTGGTCGACGCTCGCCCCCGTCTTCACCAGCGAGGTCGAGGGACCCGCCGCCGAGGCCCGCATCCAGCGCGCCATCCCCGTCATCCTGATCGGCGTCTTCGCCTTCAGCGTGCTCGCGGGCTTGCTCGCCACCTGGTATTTCGCCCGCCTCACGCGTTTGCTGATGGGCAACACCAGCATCGTCATCCCCGGTGCCTTGGGCGCCGCGCGCTTCCACAGCACGGTCTCGGCCGGCGGGCTCCTGTGGCTGTTCGTCGGCAACGCCCTCATCGCGCTGTTCACACTGGGCCTTGGCCTGCCGATCGTGCTGCATCGCTCCATTCGTTATTTGGTAAGCACGACCCGCGTCATCGGCCAGATCGACGCCAACGCGCTGATCCAATCAACCCAGGCGAAACCCGGCTTTGGGGAGGGGATGTTGCAAGCCCTCGATCCCGGCGTGATCTAATGCCCAACCCGCGCTTCCACGACGGCGCGACGGCGGACACCCACGCCGTCCGGCTGGAACGCGCGGACGCCGCCCTCCAGATCCTGACCCTCGACGGCGCCCTGATCGCCAACTGGCCGCTGAAATCGATCCGGGCCGCCCCCGAGCTAGACCCCGACGGCGTACTGACCCTGACCGCGCGCGACAGCCCAGGGGTGCTGTCCGTCGAGGATGCCGCCAGTCTCGCGTTGCTGCGGGCGGCCAATATCCGGCTGCCCCAACACCGCGCCTGGACCCGCGCCCATTGGATCAGCGTCTGCGTCAGCCTGGTGGCCGCCATCGGCCTGTGCGGCGCTTTGGTCATGATCATGCCCGCCTGGCTCGCGACCCTGATCCCGGTGTCCTGGGAACGCGCGATCGGCGGCCCGACCGAGGCGCTGATGACCGCCTCCCACACCAAATGCACGGGTGAAGCGGGCCAGGCCGCGCTCGACCGCCTCGTCGCCCAATTGCGCGCGGCGGGCAAGATCGCGATGCCCGTCACCCTGACCGTCCTGAACGACCACCTTGTCAATGCCTTCACCCTGCCCGGCGGCCGCGTGCTGGTGATGCGCGGCCTGATCGACAAAGCCGAGGACGGGCCCGAGCTCGCCGCCGTGATCGCCCATGAACTCGGCCACGTGACCCATCGCGACACGACGACGCTGCTGCTGCGCCGCATGGGCCTGTCAGCGTTGCTGCACATGATCGGCCTGGGCGACGCCGGCGGCACGGTCGCCGACGGAGCCAGCGGCATCCTGAACCTGGCCTATGGCCGCGCCGCCGAAACCGCCGCCGACGACACGGCAATGGTGCTGCTGTCAAACGCCGGCCTGCGCGCCGATGGACTCGCCCGCTTCTTCAAACATATGGAAGAAGCCCACCCGAACGAGGACGCCCGCCTGACCTGGCTCTCAACCCACCCCGCCACCGAGGAACGCCGCGTCCGCACCACCCGCCCAGAAACCGGCGAGCCCCCATTCACGGACCCCGAATGGAAGTCCATCAAGTCGATGTGCCCCAACGGATAAAAGTTTTTGCTTTTTTTTCAAAAAGAAGGGCTTTCTTTTTTGAAAAAAAGAAACAAAAAACTTTTATCCGTTATTCATTCGTCTGAGGCGCCAGGGGCTAAATTCCGACGTTGCCCGAGCGGCGCCGCGCCGCGAGTAACGCGTTCGATTGGAAAAACTGTTCGACCGAGGCCGCGTGCGCTGCTCGGGCCGCCAGGTCGAAATCCCCCGCCGGACGCGGCTCCGGATCGAAATGGCCGTAAGCGTCCGCTCCCCGCACCAGCATCGCGCTGACCCGCGCGTCGTTGATCAACCGGCAGCGCGGCGGAATATAACTCACGCCAATGCCGATCCGCCGCCGGTCCGTCTG
>JAYVXQ010000087.1:0-23003 GCA_043785025.1 Acetobacteraceae bacterium | reverse complement strand
CGGATAATCCCCGGCCTCATCCTGAAACACGCCGTCCAGCACCAAAAACTCCTCACCGCCCCCATGCGTGTGCGGCGAAAACTGACTTCCGGGCGCGTAACGAACGATCGAGGTCGCCCGCGCCATTTCATCCCCGATCCGGTCCAACATGCGCCGCTCCACCCCCGGCATCGGCGAGGAAACCCACGCTATCGCCCCCCCCTGCACGACGGCGCGCCGGGAAAAATCCGCGTTCAAATTCATGCGAGCCTCACGGGCACAAAATGACTTTCGACGCCGCCCGCTGGCGCGACAACTCGAACCCCTCGATCCCACGCTCCAACGGCAGCCGGTGACTGATCATCGCGCGCAACCGCTCCGGCTCCCGCGCCATTAAACTAAGGACGATGTCCCAGGTCGGCCGCGCGCACCCATGCGTGGCCCGCAACTGATGCCGCGCGCGGACGAAATCCGTCAGCGGCAGCGAGACAGGACCAGGATGAATGCCCGCGACGACCAACACGCCACTTTTACGCAACACGCCAAGCCCATCGGTCACCGAGGGCGGATATCCCGTCGCCTCCAGCACGACATCGGCGCGGCGCCCGCCCGTCGCGTCCATCACCAGCTCGGACAAAGGCGCCTCCGCCACATCCAGAATATCGTCGAAGCCCAACGCGCGCATGACATCGAAGCGCGGGCCATCGGCCTTACCCGCGATCAACACCCGGCTGGCACCCGCCGCGCGCGCGAACACCGCGATCGCCTGCCCGATCGTTCCCGGTCCCATGACCACAACGACATCGCCCAACCCGACCTCCCCGGTCAGCACCGCCTCACATCCGACGCCCAGAGGCTCCGTCAACGCGCCCAATTCCGTATCGATCGCATCGGGCAAAGCCAGGCAATTGGCGGCGGGGATTGTAACAAACCGTCCAAAACCGCCATTCCGGGTCAATCCGATCGACGCCCGGTTCGCGCAATTGCGAAAATCACCGCGCCCGCAAGGCCCGCACACCCCGCAATCGATGCCTGGCATCACCGTCACCCGCGCGCCTTCTTTCAGGCCCGCCGCCGCGCCCGCCTTCACCACATGACCGGCGAATTCATGCCCCATCACCACCGGCAAGTGCGGCACCATGAACCCATACCCATCGGTCCACTCGTACGCATGCACATCCGACCCGCAAATCCCCGCGGCCTCGACCCGTACCGTCACCTCATGCGCGGCGGGCGAAGCGGCCTCGGCGATGTCGCCAAGGTCCAGCCCAAACGCGGCCGAGGTTTTGCGAAGCGTCAACATCGGACCCATCTCCCACGATTCGCGCCGAGGACAGCGGCGCGTTGACCGGACGATCATGCCTCCATAGGGTGGGGTCAATCAAAGGAGGCAAACGGAACCGTGCGCGCGTACGCCATTCGCCGCTTATTGGCGCTCGTGCCGACATTGCTGTTCGCCAGCCTGATCGTATTCCTGACCGTGCGCCTCATCCCCGGCGACGTCATCGACATGATGCTCGCGCAGAACGATATCAGCGCCGACAAGAAATCCCGCCACCAGCTCGAAGCCGCCCTCGGCCTCGACACGCCATTGCCGCTACAATATCTGCGCTGGCTTGGCGGCATCGTGCTGCGCGGCGATCTCGGTCATTCCCTGTGGCAAAACACCCCGGTCACCGCGCTGCTGGCCGAGCGGATGCCCGTCACCTTCGAACTCGGTCTGCTCGCTTTGATCGTCGCCGTCTCGGTCGCGCTGCCGATCGGCATCCTCGCCGCGATCCGTCAGGACACGATCGGCGATTATATCGGCCGGTCCTTCTCCATCCTGATGCTGGCGGTGCCGGGTTTCTGGATGGGCACGCTGGTGATCGTGTTTCCCTCGATCTGGTGGGGCTGGTCGCCGGAAATTCATTATATCTCGTTCTGGAAAAACCCAATTGGCAACATCGGCCAAATGATCCTGCCCGCCGTGATATTGGGCAGCGCGCTGTCGGCCGTGACGATGCGCATGACCCGCACCATGATGCTCGAAGTCCTCCGCCAGGATTACATCCGCACCGCATGGGCCAAAGGCCTGAACGAGCGTCTGGTGGTCGTTCGCCACGCCTTGCGCAACGCCCTCATCCCCGTGGTAACCCTGATCGGCCTGCAAGCCCCCGTGTTGATCGGCGGCGCCGTCATCATGGAGCAAATTTTCGTCATTCCAGGAACAGGATTATTACTGCTGGACGCGGTGGGACAGCGCGACTACCCGATCATCACCGGAGTTTTCCTGGTGGTCGGTGTCGCGGTGCAACTGATCAATCTGGCCGTCGATCTCAGCTATGGATTCCTCGATCCGAAAGTGCGCTTCAGATGACATTCCTGCTGCGTCTGATCCGTGAAAAACCGCTTGGCTTCATCGGCGCCGTGGTCTTCGCGATCTTTCTGTTCTGCGGCCTGTTCGCCGATGTGCTGGCGCCCTATGGCTTCAACCAGATCAGCCCGATCAATCGGATGAAGCCGCCATCCTGGCAAAATCCATTCGGCACCGATAATCTCGGCCGTGACGTCCTGTCGCGCTGCCTGTATGGCGCCCGTTTGTCCGTCATCATCGGATTTTGCGCCGCCGGCCTCGCCACCGTGATCTCCGCCGTGATCGGCATCGTCAGCGGCTATCTCGGCGGCAAATCCGATATGATCACGCAACGCTTCGTCGATGCCTGGATGAGTTTTCCCGATCTGATTATTTTAATCGTCGCCGTCTCGGTCGCCGGACCCGGCATGATCCAGATCATCCTGCTGTTGGGCTTGCTTCTGGGCATCGCCGGATCGCGCATCGTGCGCGGCGCGGTGATTTCCGTGCGCGAAACCATGTTCGTCCACGCCGCCCAATCCATGGGCTCCCGCACACCCAGAATTTTGTGGCGCCATGTGCTGCCCAACGTCATGCCGCCCTTGATCGTGCTGTTCACGAACCGTGTCGGCGCGGTGATCCTCGCCGAATCCGGCCTGTCGTTTCTGGGCTTTGGCGTGCCTCCCCCCGCCCCCACCTGGGGTGGGATGCTCAGCGGCTCCGGCCGCGCCTACATGTTCCAGGGCCCCTGGCTCGCTTTGGCGCCAGGCCTGTGTTTGACCATCGTCGTTTATTCCATCGCCATGTTCGGCGACGCGCTGCGCGATCTGCTCGATCCCCGCATGCGCGGCAGCCGATAGGAGACGCGCATGAAACGCCTGATCGCCGCGATTGCCCTGCTGCTGTGCGCCGGTGCGCATGCCGAGATCCCCAAACCCGGCGGCACAATCAACGTCGGCACCGTCTACATCACGCTCTCCGCGCTGTCGTTCGACCCGGCGGACTGGAACTGGAAACTCAATCACGATACCGGCCAGTATTACGAGGCCCTGTTCGCCGCCGATCTGTCAAAAAGCACCCGTAACGGCGGCAAATACCCGTTCTACGCCGATGCATACCTGCCCACCGACGCCATCCGCGGCGAGCTGGCGGAAACCTGGTCCTGGAAAGAGAACCCGTTACGGGTCGAGATCAACCTCCGCCACGGGATCATGTTTCCGGAAAAACCCGGCGTGATGAAATCCCGCGAACTGGTCGCCGAAGATGTCGTCTTCAGCTTCAATTATATCGCGAAAAGCCCCAAGGTGATCCCCGGCTATTTCAACCACGTCGATAAGGTCGAGGCCACGGGCGATCACCAGGTCACGTTCTTCTTCAAGGAATACAACGCCGAATGGGATTACCGCTTCGGTTGGGGCTATTACTCCGCCGTCCTGCCGCATGAGGTGGCCGAGGCCGGCGCGAAAAACTGGAAAAACGCCTCCGGCAGCGGACCGTTTCAACTCACGGATTACGTGCAAGGCAATTCCAGCACCTATGAGAAAAACCCGATCTATTGGGATAAGGAAACCATCGGCGGCACCGCCTATAAAATCCCGTTCGTCGACAAATTGATCTACCACACGATCAAGGATGAGGCGTCGGCGGTCGCCGCGTTACGTACCGGCAAACTGGACATTCTGGAAGCGATCCGCTGGCAGAACGTGGAAAGCCTGAAGAAAAGCGTCCCGCAACTGAAATGGTCGCGCTGGCTGGGGATGTCGGGCACCTATCTGGCGATGCGCGTCGATACCAAACCCTTCGACGACATCCGCGTCCGCCGCGCGCTCAACATGGCCGTCAACAAACCGGAAATCGTCTCAGCCTATTACGGCGGCAACGCCGAATTATTCGGCTATCCGCAACACCCCGATTACACCGGATACTGGGAGGACCTGAAGGACATGCCCGACTCCATCAAGGAACTCTATGTCTACAACCCCGAGAAAGCGCGCAAACTCCTCGCCGAGGCGGGATACCCCAAAGGCTTCACCTTCAAGGTCCAGGTCTGCGCCTGCAGTCCCGATCACATGGATTTATTGCCGCTGGTCGCTGCCTATCTGGAACAGGTCGGCGTCAAAATCGAAATCCAAACGATGGAATACGGCGCGTTCCTGTCGGCGATGACCACGAAAAACACCACGCCCGGCTATTTCATGAACAACGGCCACACCAATCCCACCCGCACCATCGGCAAAAGCTTCGTCAGCAAGGAAGTGTGGAACCCCTCGCTGTGGTCGGATCCCGCCTTCGACGCGAAAATGGCCGAGGTCTACCGCACCCGCGACGAGCCCACCCGCCAGACAATGATCAAGGCGCTGACACGGGAAATCCTCGATCAGGCGCCCTATATCTGGCTCCCCACCGCTTATGTCCACACCGCGTGGTGGCCCTGGGTCAAAAACTACGGCGGAGAATTGCGCGCGGGTGCGGTGCGGCCCGGCCCGATCTACGCCCGCCTCTGGATCGATCAGGATATGAAAAAGCAGATGGGGCGCTGAACCCGCGTGGCGCTGCTGGATGTCTCAGGCCTGACCACCGAATTTCGCACCGATCGCGGCATCGTGCGCGCGGTCGACGCGGTCTCGTTCCAGGTCGACCCCGGTGAAACCCTGGCCATCGTCGGCGAGTCCGGATCCGGCAAAAGTGTCACGGCACTGTCGATCATGCGCCTCGTGCCCTCCCCGCCCGGCCGGATCGCCGGCGGAACGATCCGCTTCGACGGCATCGACCTGTTAACGCTGCCCGAGGCCGCGATGCGGAAAATCCGCGGCGACCGCATCGCGATGATTTTCCAGGAGCCCATGAGCGCGCTGAACCCCTCGATCCAGATCGGCCGCCAGATCGCCGAGCCCCTGACCGTGCACCGCGCACAACCCTGGTCCGCGGCCATGGAAACCGCCAAATCGCTCCTGAACCGCGTGCGCGTGCCCGACGCCGCGAAACGGCTCGCGGCCTGGCCGCATCAATTCTCCGGCGGCATGCGCCAACGCGCGATGATCGCGATGGCGCAAGCCTGCGGACCAAAATTGCTCATCGCGGACGAACCAACCACGGCGCTGGACGTCACGGTTCAGGCGCAAATTCTCGACCTGCTGAAAGACATCACCCTCGAAACCGGATCCGCCCTCCTGCTCATCACCCACAACCTCGGCATCGTCGCGAGATACGCCGACCGCATCGCGGTCATGTACGGCGGCCGCATCATCGAGTCAGGCACGGCGCGCGAAATCTTTGAACATCCGTTGCACCCCTACACCATCGGCCTGATGCATTCGGTGCCGCGACTCGATTCGGTCGCGCAATCACGCCTGTTCGCGATCGAGGGCAGCCCCCCCGACCTCGCCAACCTGCCCCCCGGCTGCGCCTTCGCCCCACGCTGCGCCAACCGCCAGCCGCGTTGCGAAACCCAAAGACCCGTGCTCACGGAAATCCAAACCGGTCACCATGCCGCCTGTCTGCTCCATGCCGCCTGAACCGCTCCTTCGGGTCGAGGACCTCAAAGTCCATTTCCCCCTGACGGCGGGCCTGTTCGCGCGCCGCGAAATCGGCCGGGTCCGCGCCGTCGATGGCGTGTCGCTGACGGTTCAACCCGGCGAAACATTGGGCCTGGTGGGTGAGAGCGGGTGCGGAAAATCCACCACGGGTCTCGCGATTTTGCGCATGCAGACGGTCACCGAAGGCCGCATCGTGTTCGAAAATACCGACATCACCCATCTCAGTCAGGCGGCGATGCGCCCGATCCGCCGCCGGATGCAGATGGTCTACCAGGATCCCTATGGCTCCCTGAACCCGCGCATGAAAGTCGCGGATATCGTCGCCGAGCCTTTGGTTGTGCATGACATCGGAGATACCGCCTCCCGCCGCGCGAAAACCGCCTCGCTGCTGGAACTGGTGGGGCTGACAAAGGACATGTCGCGCCGCTATCCCCATGAGTTTTCCGGCGGCCAACGTCAACGCATCGGCATCGCCCGCGCGCTCGCGCTGGAACCGGCGTTGCTGATCTGTGACGAACCGGTCTCGGCACTGGACGTCTCGATCCAGGCGCAGGTGGTGAACCTGCTGGCCGATCTGCGCGAACGTCTCGGCCTGAGTATGATTTTCATCGCGCATGATCTGGCCGTGGTGCGCCACGTCAGCGACCGCGTCGCGGTGATGTATCTCGGCCGGATCGTGGAGGTCGCGAGCCGTGCCCAACTCTATGAAAATCCGCTACATCCCTACACAGTGGCCTTGCTCGCCGCGATCCCCATCCCCAATCCGGCGATCGAGGCGGCGCGGGCGCGCGTGGTCGTTACGGGTGAAGTGCCAAGCGCGCTCAATCCGCCCTCAGGCTGCCGGTTTCATACGCGCTGCCCTCGCGTCATGGCGCGTTGTAAGGTGGAGGAGCCGGTGTTGCGGGAACAGGCGGATGGGCAAAGTGTGAGTTGCCATCTTTATGATTGACGTAAGATCGGGGTTCCACCCCGAGCCCCGCCAAGGGCGGTAGCCCTTGGATCCCATAAGTTTTGATTCCGTAATGAAAAAGGGCCTACGCGGACGTTGATACGCCACGGATGGCCCGCCTTCATTACGGGAGCAAACGGATAGATCCCAAAAGGCCTCGCCCTTTGGCGGAGATCCAAGAGGCAGAGCCTCTTGGCGGGGTTTGGGGCGGAGCCCTAACGCGCCCTGGCGAACTGAAACACGCATAACGACACCAGCATGATCGCCGCGCCCATCAATTGCGGGCCCGACAGCACCTCGTTCAACAGCGCGAGGCTCAGCACCGTCGTCACCAGCGGCTCAAGGTTCATCAGGAACGCCGTGCGAAACGGTCCGATGCGGTTGGTGGACATGTAAATCAGCAGCGTCGACAGCGTGCTGCCCGCGCTAACGCCCACGAACGCGGCCCATCCGAACAGGGTTTGCGGGGTGTTCCAGGACCCGAGCACGGCGGAGCCCGCGAGGAACAGCGCGGTTGAGGGCAGCATCGAATACCAGGTCGTCAGCCTCGGGTCGGTGCCGTTCAGCCACGCCCGCGTCATCAGCAACGACACCACCCGCAAGCCCGAGGCGCCCAGAGCCCATGCGATGCCCGCGGCGGACAGGTGGGTGAACTCGGCGCCGAGGATGAGCGTCAGGCCGGCGAACGCGGCCAGCGCGGTCAATAGCGCCGGCGCGCCGAGGCGGTCGACGCCGGTGACGGCGCCCGCGATGCCGGTGAACAGCGGATAGGTGAAATACGCCAGGATCGCGACGGAGACCGGCAGCAGCGAAATTGACATCAGCAGCCCGAACATGGTGCCGCCGAACAGGATGCCGATGGCCAAAGCGATCCAGCGCTCGCGCGGCGTGTGCACGCGCATCGGCGGGCGGAGGCGCAGCCAGACCGCCATGAACGCAACGATCAGGATGCCGCGCAACGACACCAACGTCATCACGTCCATGCCGGACGCGTAGACGAACTTGATCAGGATATCGACGCCGCTGAAGGACAGCGCGGCGGTGATGCCCGGCCAGAACTCTCCGAGGCGCGCGTTGGGGTGGACGGCGGTCGAGGTCGTGGTCATGCGCGCCGGTCCCGCGGGGCAGCGGTCATTGGACGGTTTTCCCTTGGATCTGACGGTGAGTTTCGCACGGGGACCCGCGTGTGGCTAATGCGTCCAGCCGTGCAGGAAGGCCTCGACGACCGAGAGGAAACCGGCGGGGTTGTCGGCGTGCAGCCAGTGGCCGGCGCGTTTGACGGTGACGAAGCGGGCGGCGGGGAACATTGCGCGGATGGCGGGCCGGTGTTCGGGCAGGATGTAGTCGGACCCGGCCCCGGCGGCGAAGACGACGGGCCCTGAGAAAGGGGTGCCGATGGGTTGCCAGCCCTCGAGGTCGGGGACGGCGGCGGCGATTTCGTCGAGGCCGATGCGCCAATGCGGGGTGGCGCCGAATTGCAGGTTTTGGATGAGGAAGGCGCGGACGGCGGGCAGTGGGACGGCGGCGGACAACGCGGCCTCGGCGTGGGTTCGGGTGAAAGCGGGGGTGAGGGGGATCGCGCGCAGGGCGGCGGCGACCCCGGTGTTGCCGTGCTGGTAGGGTACTGGGCTGATGTCGGCGACCAGCAGGCGGGCGACGTGATCGGGGGCTGTGAGGGCGAGGGCCATGGCGGTTTTGCCGCCCATGGAATGGCCGACGATGGCGGCGCGCGGGATATTCAGTTCGGTCATCGTTTCGGCGACGTCGGCGGCGAGATCGGCGTAGCGCATGCCATCGGTGTGCGGGCTGGCGCCGTGGTTGCGGGCGTCGAGGGCGATGATCTGAAAGCGGTCGCTGAGGGCGCGTTGTTGGGCGCCGAAATTGCGCGCGCTTCCGAACAGGCCGTGCAGCAGGATGACGGGTGGACCGGAGCCGGTGATGAGGGCGTTGAGGATCATGGTTTGGTGGTCATAGCGGGTTGCGTTTGGTTCGGCACCTGGTGAGTCGGGGTCGTTTGGTAGTGGGCTTTCGATCTGGTTGAGTGGTTTGCCACGGGTCGCGGTGTGTTGGCCGCGGAGAATCTTTTTAACCACGGAGAACACGGGGGTCCACGAAGGTTCACGGAGGTTTTGTTTGGCTACGGGCAGGGTCCAAAATGATATGTGCGGGGGGTGGCGCGGGTTTCGTTGTGACTCCGTGATACTCCGTGGTTAGATTCTTTTCGGTGCCACAAGACGGGACCGTTGATGGACGGACATCCGAATGCGAGTCGGGCGAATGTTTCGAATCTGTTTTGGAGACATGGTCGGTCTGGGCGGATGGAGCATCTCGCCGAAACGAAGATTGACTGCCGGAGTCACGGTCAGGATCAGGACACGACGAGCCGCATCGCCGCGAGACCATGCAAAGCCGTCGCCACATCGCGCAGCACTGGCGCCCAATCGCCGATCGCGGGCTGGCGGAAAATCCGCGTCGATGGATACCACGGCGTATCGGTTCGTCCGCTGAGCCAGCGCCAGCAATGATCATAACGGTCCAGTAAAAACACCATCTTGCCCATGGCGCCCGCGAGATGCGCGACGGCGGTGTCGACGCTGATCACCAGATCCAGATGCGCGATGATCGCGGCGGTGTCGGCGAAGTCTTTTACCTCGGGCATCGGATCGAACAGTCGCATCCCGTCCGGCGGGGTGCGGGCCTGCGCGGCCTCGGGTCCGTGTTGCAGGCTGATGAAGGTCACGCCGGGGACGTCAGCCAAAGGCGCCAGACCAGCCAGCGCCAGGCTGCGCCGCCCGTCCAGAATGGCGAAATCCTGGGCCAATGGGCGGGCCTGGCCAGCCCAGACGAGGCCGATTTTCAATGACGCGGCGGGCAGGCGGTCGCGCCACGCCGCGATCAGGCCGGGATCGGCGTCGATATACGGGATGGAAGCGGGAATTGTTTCGATTGTCGTTTCGAAGGCACGCGGCAGACTGAAGAACGGACAATAAAAATCGTGCTCCGGCCAGGACGTTTCGGAGTCGTGCACATCGGTCAGACCCCTGAGAATGCGATGCAGCGGGCGGGGCACGACGGCGATCACATGGGCTCCGCGTTGGCGTAATAATGGCAAATATCGGGCGAAATGGAGTGTGTCGCCGAACCCGTCCTCATGCACCGCGAGAATGGTTTTCCCGGACAGATCGGGGATCGTCGACAGCATCGGCAGCAAACCCGGCCGGCGTGTCGCGTGCCCGGTCAGGCGCAGGCGCCATTCGTAATCCGGCCAGGCCTCGGTCCAGCAGCCCATGCGCAGAAGCGCGACGACGCGGTTGACGCGGATGCGGGGATCCTCGGGTGCCAGCGCGAGGGCGGTGTCGTAGGCGGCGATGGCTTCGCGATACTGGCCCTCATCTTTCAGCAGCAGGCCGAGATTGGCCCAGGAGGCGGGTTGCAGGGGGGGGAGGGCGCGGAGGGCGGCGATGGCGTTCTGGGTGCGGCCCAATGCGGCCTCGGTCATCGGCCACAGGTTGCGGGCGGCGGGGTGATCGGGCGCGATCCGCAAGCAGCGGGTCAGCATCGTCTGGGCTGCCGCGAATTCTCCGCTGTCGTAATGATAATCCGCGAGATCGTGCAGCAGGCCGGGGTCGGTATCGTTAGCCTCTCGTAAGGACGCGTCGATACTCGCGGGGATCAACGCGGGACGGTCGAGGCGGAGCAGCAAGGCGATCAGGTCGCGGATGGGGTGCGACGCCGTGCCGCGGGCATGGGCCGCGATGGCGAGATGGACGGCGGCGATCCCGGCGGCCCCCTGGATGCCGAAAGCGAGGCCGGTGAGAAGATTGGTCTGGGGGTCGCCCATGGGGGGGTCGCCCATGGGGGGGGCGCCCATGGGGGGGGCGCCCATGAGGGGGTCGCCCATGAGAAAAGGGGCGCAGAGGCGGATCACCGTGTCCGGGTCGTTCGCCTCGAACGCGGCGAAGGCGGCGGTCAGGGCCGCGATGCGGGTTTGTGCGAGCGGCATGCGGGCAGTGTGGCGGGTCCGGGTGAAGGATCGGTTAATAAACCCAGGTTGCATCGAAGTCTGGGTAAACCGCGCGCCGGGTTGGAGGGCGGCGCCGCGCGAAATCAACAAGGCTACCAGCGAACGTTGGTAAAAAGCTGGCGGGATTTGCGGGAAACGCGATGCGGCGGTTACGATACGGGCCATGAGCAACACGCCCCCCAAACGCGGGCTCGCCCGCAATACCGCCAATTACGGTGACAAGGATTTCGCGCTGTATCTGCGCCGGTCCTTCGCCAAATCCATGGGTTACTCCCAGGCCATGCTGGACCGCCCGGTGGTTGGCATCGTCGATACGGGATCGGATTATAATAATTGTCACCGCACCGTGCCCGAATTGATCGAGGCGGTGAAGCGCGGCGTGCTGGCGGCGGGCGGTTTGCCGCTGGCGTTTCCGACCGTGTCGCTGTGCGAGCCGTCGTTGTTTCCGACGTCGATGCATTATCGTAACCTCGCCGCGATCGATACGGAAGCGATGCTGACGGCGCAGCCGATGGATGCCGCGGTGCTGGTGGGCGGGTGCGACAAGACGGTGCCGGCGCAGTTGATGGCGGCGGCCTCGGCGAACGTTCCGGCTGTGCAACTGGTCACCGGTCCGATGCTGGCGACGCCATTTCAGGGCGAGCGGCTCGCCGCCTGCACCGATTGCCGCCGGTACTGGGCTGCGTACCGCGCGGGCACCGTGTCGGGCGAGCGGATTGGGCAGATCGAGGGGCGGCTTGCGACCACGGCGGGCACCTGCGGGGTGATGGGCACGGCCTCGACCATGGCGTGTATTTCCGAGGCTTTGGGGATGACTCCATTGGGCCACGGGTCGATCCCCGCGGTCCATGCCGACCGGTTGCGCGCGGCGGAGGAGGCGGGGGCGCTGGCGGTGCGGCTGATCGAAAATCCGATCCGGCCCTCGGATGTCATTACCGCGCACTCGGTCGAGAATGCCGTGCGCGTGCTGCTGGCATTGGGCGGGTCGACGAACGCGCTGATCCATCTGACGGCGGTGGCCGGACGGTTGGGGATCAAGATCGATCTGCGGCGGCTGAACGACCTGTCGGACACCACGCCGGTGCTGGTGGATCTAAAGCCGACGGGCGAGGGCTATATGGAGGATTTCCACGCCGCGGGCGGGATGCCGGCGCTGCTGTGGGAGATGCGCGGGCTGCTGCATCTGGACTGCCGCGATGTGACGGGAGAGGCGTTGGGCGAGCGGCTGGTGCGGCCCGAGTTCGTCGACCGGCGCTATATCAAGGCGTTCGACCAGCCGGTGACGCCGGTGGGCGGGATCGTTGCCTTGTTCGGCTCACTGGCTCCCCGCGGTGCGATTTTGAAGCGCAGCGCGGCGACTCCGGCGCTGTTCGAGACGGAGGCGCGGGCGATCGTGTTCGATGGGCTGGAGGATCTGGCCGAACGCATCGACGACCCCGCGATGGATGTGACGGCGGAGGATATTCTGGTGTTGAAGAACGCGGGATCTTTGACACCGGCCGGGATGCCAGAGGCGGGGTATTTGCCGATCCCCTCCAAGCTCGCGCGGGCCGGGGTGAAAGACATGGTGCGCATGAGCGATTGCCGCATGTCGGGCACGGCGTTCGGCACGATCGTCCTGCATATCACGCCCGAGGCGGCGGCGGGGGGGCCTCTGGCTTTGGTCGAGACGGGGGATCGGATCCGGTTGTCGGTGAAGGATCGGGTGCTGGATTTGCTGGTGGATGAGGCGGTGCTCGCGGTGCGGCGGGCGTCGTGGGCACCGCCCCCGAAGCCTGGGCGGGGGTGGGATCGGATTATCGCGGATCAGGTGTTGCAGGCGGATGAGGGGTGCGACCTGGCGGTGATGTTACCCGAAGGGAAGTAGGAGGTTTTTGAATGTCTGAGTCAGCCGGAATTGAAACCTCTCCGTAAGGCTTTCCCTGGACAACTGGCCGCCGCGGTTATTACGCCGCTACGCTGGGGTAGTAAGGCTTTCCCGCCTCGGACGCTCTCAGGCCATCGGGGGCGTTCGGGGCGGGATAAGTCGGATCCTGGGCCTGGCTTGGGCGGAGGCGGAGCATGGGCGCCTCCAACACGCGCCACGACAAGGCCGCCAGCGGGAACGGCGCAATCACCGCCAGCGTCACCGATTGGGCCGTGGACAGCATGCCGGTCTCCCAGAATTGGGCCTCGACCACATCCACCAGGATGGTCAGATGCACGACATACAGCGCGTAGGACCGGGCGGCGATCCAGCGCACGGGCCGATCGAACCATGGGGCGATCGTGGTCAGGCGCAGCGCCGCGGGCAGGCAGCAGGCGCAGCCGATCACCACCGCGACATGGCCGAAGACCTGGCTGACCCAGGCGGGAACGATGCCGGTGGCGAGCGCCGCGCTCTCGATCAGTCCAAACCCCAGAAGGCACAGCGGGCCGGGCGTGTCGAACATCCAATGGCGGTTGAGATACAATGCGGCGGCGGCGACGCCATAGCCGATTTCATCGATGCGGAAGAACACCGTTTCGTGTACGCCGGGTGTCCCCAGGCGCAGCAATAGCGGGATCAGCATGAACCCGCCGAGGCACGTGACCAGTGCCCAATTTCGGTTGACGCACGCGGCGAGGCCGAGCAAGGCGGCGCTGAACAGCAGATAAAACCACTCCTCGATCGCCAGCGACCATGTCACGGCGAAGTAATAATCCGGCGGCATCGGCGCCACCAGATTTTGCGTCATGGTCAGGAACCGCAGCGCAATGGCGGCCGCGTCATGGCGCGGCGGGGCGAGGACCAGCAGCAATGACAGCCACAGGAAATACAGCGGCAAGGTGCGTAGCGCGCGGCGGATCAGGAAGACCCTCCAGGCGTGCCAGGTCGGGTTGGGGGCGATCCGCAGCAGGATGCGCCCGATCAGAAAGCCGCTGAGGACGAAGAACAGATCGACGCCGGTGTCGCCCGCGAACTCCAGCCATGCCGGGGTTTCGATCTGGAACCACGCGGTGAAATGCCCGCACCAATGGGTGAACAAGACCAGCAGGATGGCGATGGCGCGCAGCAGATCGAGGCCGAACACCCGGCTGGGGTCGTGGATCGCGGGCGTCGGGCGGGGTGGGCTCATGGCGTGGTGGGTCCTAAAGGCGCCGGGGGGAGGCGCCCGGGGGGAGGCGCCCGGGGGGAGGCGCCTGGTTGAGGGCGTCGGGGGGGGAGGCGTCGGCGTCGCGTCACGTTAAGGGGTTGGAGTTAAGATTTGATTGACGCGGCCGGCATCGCGTCTGGGCTTCATTGGGCGGCGTTTGACGCTGGCGAGGGCGCGCGTTTGCGGTCATGGTGGGCGGGCCCCGAAGCGGGCTGTTTTCACGATGAGGTTGGTTATCCATGCGGCGCGGAAAATGGATTATTCTGGCCGCGCTGCCAGTGGTGCTGATCCTCGGCGATTACGTTTTCTGGCGGATGGCGTTGCTACGCCTGGACTCCGGGTTCGCGGCGTGGCGCCAGCAGGCCGAGGCGGCGGGCTGGACCGTGCGCCATGATCCGCCGCGCCCAGGGGGCTGGCCGGGCACGGCGGCGCTGCGGATCGAGAATTTTACCGTCACCGCCATCAGTCCGCGTGGCGTGCCGAGGGGCATTGTGGCGGGGTGGACGAGCGGGGCGTTGGTGTTGCGGATCCATCTGACGCAGCCCGATGTGGTCGAGGTCACGCCCATCGGCCCGCATACGATCCGGCTGGCGGGCGGCCCGCCGGTCGCGATCTCCGGCGGACCGATCGCCCTCCGGTTTCCATTGCGTCTGTCCGGCCCGCCGCGCGATTTCGCGCTTGAGGCCGAGGCGCTGGAGGCGGTGATCCCCGGATCCGGGACCGTGCACATCGCGAGCATCAGCGCATGGGCTGAGGTCAACGACCCCGAGCGGCGGGATCAGCCGGCGGCCTCGTTTTCAGCGCGGGCGGACGGGATCGTGCTGCCGGATGCCTTGCGGGTGGGGCCGGACGCGCCGGTGGACGCGGTCGCGATGGAGGGTGTCGTGAACGGCGCGTTGCGCGATGGCGGCGACATGGCGGCGCGGGTGCGGGCATGGCGGGATGAGGGCGGCTCGGTCGAATTGCATCGCCTCGCGGTGACCTGGGGGCAGGCGCGGATGGAGGCGACGGCGACGCTGGCGCTGGATGAGGATGTGCAGCCGATGGGCACGGGCACGGCGAAAATCGCGGGGTATGAGCCCGTGCTGGACCGGCTGGCGGCGAAGGGCGTGCTGAGCCGGTCGGCGGTGCGGGCGGCGAAGGCGATGCTGACGCTGTTGGCGGACACGCCCGCCGAGGGGCAGCCGGCCGAGGTCGAGGTTCCCCTGACGTTGCAGTTCCGCACCTTGTCGGTGAGCCAAATTCCGCTGGCGCGGTTGCCGGAGGTGAGCTGGCCGTCGCCGTAGAGCATCATTCGATCCGGTGGCCACACCGGATCGGATAAAGATGCTCGCCAAAACAAATACTTATAGCGGGTTCTGTGAGCCAGCGCGATCGGAAACCGCTATAAGGGGCGCGGGCATAGGTGGATTCCGACGGTTGAAGCCATCGGGCGGCGGATGGTACGTCCGCATGGGCGGACCGCCGGAGCGGGTGACAAGATGGATGTGTGTTGACGCGCGTCTTCATCCGCCCAGGAGGACCCACCCGAACGAACCATGCGCTGGATGAGTGCCGATGAAACCGAAGATCGTGACGACGCTGTCCGCCTATTCCTGGACTTTGTTCGGCGCCGACCTGGTGGCGGGGGTGACGGTCGCGATGGTGGCCGCGCCGCTGAGCATCGCCATCGCCATCGCATCCGGCGCGGCACCCGCGGCGGGCCTGGTCACGGCGATCGTGGGCGGGTTCCTGATCTCGTTGTTCGGCGGCAGCCGGGTGCAGATCGGCGGGCCGACCGGGGCGTTCATCGTCGTGGTGTTCGGCGTGATCGCCGCGCATGGCTATGACGGGCTCGTGCTGGCGACGCTGATGGCCGGGTTGATCCTGGTCGTTTCTGGGCTGTCACGGGTCGGCGGCCTGATCCGTTATGTGCCCGAAGCGGTGATCAACGGCTTCACCATTGGCATCGGGGTGATCATCGCGGCCAGTCAGCTCAAGGATTTTCTGGGTTTGTCGATGGGTGCCGTGCCGGCGGAGTTCCTCGACAAAATCGGCGCGCTCTGGGCTGTGCGCGCGACGGTGTCATGGGCTGCTTCCGGCATCGGCGTGATGACGCTGCTGTTGATCGTCGGGCTCCGCCGCGCCGCGCCGCGGTTTCCCGGCCTGATCGTCGCGGTGGCGTTGGCCTCGGTGCTCGTTGCGTACCTCGATGTTGGGGTCGATACGATCGCGAGCCGGTTCGGCGCGCTGCCCAACCGGTGGCCGTTGCCGTCCATTCCGGCGTGGTCGGTGGACAAGATCGTGGCCTTGCTGCCCTCGGCGGTCGTCATCGCGTTTCTGGCGGGCGTGGAATCGCTGCTGTCCGCCGTGGTGGCCGACCGGATGACCGGGGGACATCATCGCCCGAACGCCGAGATCCTGGCGCAGGGGGCCGCGAATATCGGCTCGGCTCTGTTCGGCGGTTTGCCGGCCACGGGAGCCATCGCGCGCACCGCCACCAATGTGCGCGCGGGCGGGAAAACGCCGATGGCCGGCATCATTCACGCTGTGACGATTTTGATCGTGACGATGACGGCGGCGGAGTACGCCGGCTATTTGGCGCTGCCCGCGTTGGCCGCGCTGCTGCTGCTGACCGCGTTCAATATGACCGAGCCGCATAGATGGCGAAGCTATTGCAACGCCCCGGTCGCGGATCGGGTGTTGCTGGTGCTGACGCTGGTCTTGACCGTGATCGTGGGTTTGAGCGTGGCGATCGGGGTTGGGGTGTGCCTTGGCCTCGCGCAGCGGCTGGCGAGCAAGGCGGTGGCACCTGTGCCTTGGACGCCGCCGGATCGGTGATTGGAGTCCGGACGGGGGCCATATCACCCGCGCTTGACACCGCGCCGCCCGCTTCCAAACTCAACCGTCCGCAAGAAACGGGGAGGCGAAACAATGACCCATTACGTCCTGGTGCACGGCTCCTACCAAGGCGGGTGGATCTGGCGCGACGTCGCCGTCCGCCTCCGCGCCGCCGGCCACACGGTTTTCGCCCCCAGCCTGGATGGCTGCGCCGAACGTCGCCACCAACTGCGTCCGGGGATCGATACGACGACGCAGGCGGCGGAAATCGCGGATTTATTGTTCTACGAGGACCTGCATGACGCCGTCCTCGTCGGCACCAGTTCCGGCGGCATGGTCGTCTGCCGTGCCGCCGAGCTCATGCGCGCGCGCGTCGCCCGCATCGTCCTCGCCGACGCCCTCGCTTTATTCAACGGCGAGCGCACCCGCGACATCGTCAACCGCGGCGCCCCCGTGCCCCCCGGCCTCGCTTACGCCCCGCCGCGCGACGAGGCCGAGACATCCCTCTTCGCCGATCTTCCCGCCGCCACCCGAGACTGGGTTTTGGATCGCTACACCCCGCACCCCGTTGGCTGCTCACTGACGCCGGTTAAACTCACCGATTTCTGGGATCAGACGTGGGATGCCTCGGTCATCTGGTGCCGCGGCGCGGTGAACCCTGGCGAGGCGCATCAGCGTCGCGCCGCCAACCGCCTCAATGCGCGCTGGCATGAGTTGGACACCGGCCATTATCCGATGCTCAGCATGCCCGATGAATTGACCGCGCTGATCGTCGACGGCTGATACCGGGGGGCTTTCCCATGACCCATCGTCGATGGGCCAACGGCCGCCGGTATCCTTGTTCGTTTCGCGCGCCGCCTCCCGCCAACCCCGCGCTCTGTCATTTTCCAAAGTCGGCTTCAACGGAATTTCAAAGGCGACTTCAGTGGCGCTGGACGCCGCCTTGGGGCACATGCGATCGGCAAGTCCCACATGAGATTGTCTCTCAGGACGAAGTCCGGTTGCGAAAGCGAGAAGCACGCGCGACAAGATCGACCATATGGGCGGCGGCATGGGTCGTCAGTGGGTGGTGCGTAAAGCCCGGCCTCGGGGAGATATAGGACGCCATCTCGCGAGCCTGTTCGAGTTGCTGGTCCGACGCCATGCTCAGCAGCGAGATCACCAGGTTCTCCAACGCGATGACGCGGATGCGCAACGCCCCCAACTCAGCGGCGTTGCTTTCCGGCATCGGGACTTCGCCTTCGACTACTGCCGTGTCCGCCCGCGGACCATCTGGCCCGGCACCCCCCTCGTTGTCCCATCGAGACAACGCTCTCTGAGGCAGTCGCGAGGCGTTATGGGCATCGGCACCTTGGTCAGACATGCGGTCGTCTCCTTCGGACAGTGTTTGGATCGACTTCCCGCGCACGATGCTACGGGGCGCGATGGAACTCCAGGTAGAAGCGCACCGGTCCGATTGGCTCCACATGGTGCCGAGTCTCTGGCTTAATCACGCCGGGTTGACCTGGTTCCAGGATGCTTTCCGACAGCGGCATCTCGATGCAGTAGCGCAGTTTGCCTTCGAGGACGTGGATCATGGCCCACGCGCCGCTCTTGGTTTCGTGCGCGCTCAAAAGGGCTGGCGGCACCGTGTCATGCGTGAACACCGGTGTCCTCCGGGTCACCACGTACCCTGCTGGGATTACCATGTCCGCCTCGGTCGCCGGTACCCGACGTTCATTACGTAATCACGCAAGAGAGCTTCGTCGTTTTCCACTTCGCCCAGAAAGCTCCGCAAGGCATCCCGCGCGCAGATGATCCCAATCGGCTTCCCGCCCTGATCGACGATTAGAATGCGCTTCAGACCAGGAGCCTTCATCATCGACCAGATATTCCGCGCCGGCTCGTCAAGCTGGCGGGATGCCACATCCTGCGTCATGATCGTGTCCACATTGGCAGTGCAGCCGCTTCCGCCACACCGGGTGATCTGCCCGGCGATGTCGGTTTTTGTGAGCACCGCCATCATGCCGCCATCCTGGCCGCACACCACGACGAGGTCGGTGTGCGGCCTGACCATGAGCGCAGCCGCATCTTTGACGGGGGCGGTCCAGCTGATCGTTGCCAGGCGCTCGCGCGCCCTGGATAGTAGCTGATCGGCAAGCATACCTGCCCTCCTTTGTGTGTGCCGCGGTGTGTCGCCCCACGCCCAGGGCCGCGCGTCAGATCGGCATGCGGTATCCGTAGAACTCGTGATCCTCGTTGTAGCCGCCTTCTCCGGCGCCGAGGTCGGCGAAGTCGTGCACGAACTCGATCGCGGCCACCCACTTCACCATCTTGAAGCCCAGCTCGTTCTCACACCGCAACCGCACGGGGGCGCCGTGGATCACGCTGACCGGCTCACCGTTCATCTCGTGGGCGAGAATCGTCAGCTCATGCCGCATGTTGTCCATGCGATGCACGTCGTAGTAGCGGCCGCCATCGGCGCCGTCGGCCAGGGAGTAGAACACGGCGTAACGGGCTTCGGCAGTGGGCCGCACCAGCTCCAGGATATGCCGCATCGGCACGCCGCCCCACCTGGCGACGCCTGACCATCCCTGGATGCAGAAGTGGGTGGTAATCTGCTCCTGCCGCGGCATTGCGCGCAGGTCGGCCAGAGAGAACTCCCGCGGCTGTGCCACCAACCCTCCGACCCGCAGCCGGTAGGATGCGAATCCGTCCAGGACGAGCGCGTCGAACTCGGCCGAGCGCGGCATGGTGCCGTTGGGCCAGAAATACGGCGAGATGTCCTGCTCGCGCAGCTGGGACTTCGGGTCCCACCATTCAGCCAGCCCCTTGATCCAGCCGACTGTGAGCATGCCGGCGTGCTGCACCAGGCGGGCATGCCGGATCGTGAAGGGCGACACCCGCCACCAAGCCAGCCCAACGACCGTCATGGCCAGCACGAAAGGCAGGAACCCGGCCCACGACCCTGCCTCCACGCCGGCGAACATGTGGTTGGTGTTCCGCCGTAACCCGGTGATGAGCACCATGATCCCATGCGCCAGGATGAACAGCACGAACCAGGTGAACGAAAGGAAGTGGATGGACCGGGCCAACTGCCGGTTTAGCACCCGGCCCGTCCAGCCCAACTTGTTGGAGATCGCCGGGCTTTGCAGCAGGCCCGTCGCAATGGACACGGGCGCCGCGACGAATACCGTGATGAAATAGGTGAGCTGCTGCAGCCCGTTATAGCGGGTCCAGCCCTGATCCACCGGGAAGTTCAGCGAGGCATATTGCAGCCCAGCCGACAGCGCATTGGGGAACACGGTCCAGGTCAACGGCACAATGCGCTGCCATTGGTCTGTCGAGAACAGCAGAGCGTAGAAGGCGATGCCGTTCAGCGTCCACAGCAGGTTGACCGAGAAATGCCACCAACGGGCCAACCCGATGGTGTGGCGCAGCCCCGGAATACCGAGCCAGCCCGGCAAGGTGACGCTGTCGTCCTTCGCGGTCCAGAAGCGTCCAGTCGGTACGGGCTTTTGAAAACGGAACCAGTCGGTGCCGGGCGTGCAGTCGCGCGTCCAATACAGCCGCGGGTGGTCAGCCAGGATCTGGATGCCGGCGCGGATGATGAACATCATGAACAGCATGTTGAGGAAGTGCTGCGCCCGCAGCCACCAAGGAAAGCCGGAGTCTACCGACGGCGCGGCCTTGGCGATGCCGGGGTAGCAGATGACGAACGCCTTGACGGCCGGGAGTTCCAGCAGGCCCTGTGCCGCGGCAACCGCGAGCACCAGGGCCGCTGCGCCCAGCGGCAGCGCCCACAGCACGTTGATCCATTGCGTGCCGACACGGATGCGCGGGACGATACCTTGCCGCGGCGGCAGCCAATGATTTAGCAGGACGCGGTCATCCGCGGTGCTGAGTTTTGCCGCCAAGGGATCATGGGGCGGCGTCACGCCTGAAGGGGAGGCCATGAAATGTGATCCTTCCTGGCGTGGCGCGCAGGCCATGCCTTTTTTGAGCTTCGCCCGACCACGGTGGTCATCGCGCGCTGATCGGTGCGGCCGTTCAACGGCCCAGGAGGACCTCCCGCAGGACGACAGCTTCGTTGTGAGCCTCGTCCCGCGCGCCAAACACCAGAGTGACCGGGCCTTGCCGCGCCAAAATGCGCAAGGCTTCGACCGCCTCGGGATTGGATTTCAGTTCTGCTCGATACCTCGTGCAGAACTCCTCCCAGCGAGCAGGGTCATGTCCGAACCACTGCCGCAGTCCTGTGGTTGGCGGCAGATCCTTGTTCCAGGCGCTCAGTGCTGCCCGTGCCTTGCTTACGCCCCTCGGCCACAACCGGTCCACGAGAACACGCGTTCCGTCCTCGGGACCAGCCGGAAGATAGGCGCGCTTTATCAGCACATGATCTGCCGGAACATGCGGCGTCACCGTGCCGTGCGCTTCAATGGTGGTGCATTCGTCATGCGCCAGCCTGCGCCGGGTTCGGGATCAGCGACGACCGACGTGTGCTGTGACCGAGCGGCCTTTCGCCATCCAGCCTGAGCGCACCCTTGGGGTCCACATGGCGGTAGAGCGTTTGCCGGCTGATGCCCAGTTCGGCGCATAGCTCACCGACCTTGGTGCCAGGCTGGCCCATGGCGGCCTGAGCCAGGCGCGGCTTGGCGGCGGTCATCTTGAAGGGCCGTCCGGCGTTGCGGCCCGGGCGCGGACGGAAGCCTGGCCGGTTATCTTGCCGACCGGGTGCGAGGTCCTCATAGAGGTGCTCGGCGGTGACGCCGGCGGCGAGCAGGACGTCGCGCTGCAAGTCGAGCTCTTGGAAGCCGTCTGCCTTGGACACCCGCATGTCGCCGATCATCATGGGCGTAGGGTGCTCCATAAACGGACGAATAAGTGACAACACGCCGGATCGGCTTTCTGTCCTCTTAGAATGTCACATAAGCCGTGTTGCCGTCCATGCGCTGCAAACCTGCTTATACCAACGGCCGTCGGTATCCTTATTGGTTTCGCGCGCCGCCGCCCGCCATGTGGCCGGTTGAAGAACCCCGGGCCCCACCCGGAGGCCCATAGCCCATGGGGAGGGCGGCGCCCTCCTGGCGGGTCTGGGCGCGGAGCCCATTTCCCGTCCCGCCGGAAATGCTCTAGACGAGAAAAATCAAGCCGGACCGCACCAGGAGATCCGATTGGCCGACCACGAACCATGGAGCGAAGACCGCGCCATCGCCATCATCGCCACCTATGCGGGCCAGGAAGGCGCCACTTTGCCCATCCTACACGCGTTGCAAGACGTCTTCGGCCGCGTGCCGCACGACGCCGTGCCGCTGGTCGCCAAGGCGCTCAATCTGACCCGCGCCGAGGTCCATGGCGTCGTCACCTTCTACCACGACTACCGCCGCGAACCGCCGGGCCGCCACATCCTGCATGTCTGCCGCGCCGAGGCCTGCCAGGCCGTCGGCGGCGAGGCCGTCGCGTCCCATCTACGCAAGCGGTTGAACATTGCCTGGCACGAGACGACATCTGACGGTGCCCTGACACTCGAACCGGTCTTCTGTCTGGGATTATGCGCGATCGGACCGGCGGCCTTGCTCGACGGCCAGCCCAAGGCCCGCCTGACCGCCGCGCGCGCCGACGCGATGTTGGAGACGTTAACGTGACCCGTGTATTCATTTCCCGCGACGCCGCATCGATTGCTCTCGGCGCCGACGCCATCGCCGAAGCCATGACGGCCCATGCGGGCGTGACCCGCACCGGCTCGCGCGGCATGTTCTGGCTGGAACCGATGATCGAGGTCGAGACCGAAAACGGCCGCGTCGCCTACGGGCCGGTCGAGCCAGGTGACATAACCGGCCTGCTCGACGCCGGGATGCTGACCGGCGCGCCGCATCGTTTATGCCTCGGCCTCGTGGAGAAAATCCCGTTTTTCGCGCGCCAGACCCGCCTGACCTTCGCCCGCTGCGGCGTCGTCGATCCGCTGTCGCTGGACGATTACCGCGCGCATGGCGGCTTGGTTGGCCTGGAAAAAGCCCGCGCGATAGGGCCGATCGAAACCACCGCCACGGTGCTGAAATCCGGCCTGCGCGGCCGCGGCGGCGCCGGTTTCCCCGCCGGCATCAAGTGGCGCACCGTCGCCGACACCCCGCCGGGTAAGAAGTACATCGTCTGCAACGCCGACGAGGGCGACTCGGGCACCTTCTCGGACCGCATGACGATGGAAGGCGACCCGTTCATGCTGATCGAAGGCATGACGATCGCCGCGATCGCGACCGGCGCGACGCAC
>JAYVXQ010000086.1:0-7874 GCA_043785025.1 Acetobacteraceae bacterium | reverse complement strand
CGCTGCTGGTGCGGCCTTTGGTGGCGGATTTCATGCGGCCCATCGCGCTGCCTTGGGACGGGCCGTGCCTGGGGTTTTTTCCGGGCTCGACGATCGGCAATCTGGAGCCCGAGGCGGCGGCGGGGTTTCTGGCGCGGGCGCGGCGGACTTTGGGTGACGGCGCGCGGCTGCTGCTGGGGTTTGATACCAATCGCGATCCCGCCCGGCTGGTCCCGGCCTATGACGACGCGCAGGGGGTGACGGCGGCGTTCAATCGCAATTTGCTGGCGCGATTGAACCGGGAGGCGGGCGCGGATTTCGAGCCGGAGCAATTCGCCCATCGCGCCGTGTGGAACGCGGCCGAGAGCCGGATCGAGATGCATTTGGTCAGCCGGGTCGCGCGGATCGTCCATGTCGGCGGGCGCGTGGTGCGGTTTGCCCGCGATGAGACGATCCATACCGAAAACAGCTATAAATACGCGCCCGAGCGGATGCGGGCTTTGGCGGGTTCGGCGGCGTGGACGGTGGAGCGGACCTGGACCGATCCGGATGGGGTATTCGCGCTGTGGCTGCTGGGGTGAGGACGGCGCCCGCATCGTGATGCGGGGGATGGCGCATCGTGATGCGAGGGGTGGCGCATCGTGATGCGACGGGTCGTCGAAAAAACTGGCTAATGGGGCCTGGGGTCGTGCAAAAAGCGTCCCATGCTGCGTCTTGTTGTCCTGTGTTCGCTGTTGTTTCCTGGTTTGGCGCTCGCGCGTGAGGCGCGGCCGGCCGCGAAACCCGCGCATGCGGCGGAGAAACCGGTGGTGCCGCTGACGCCGCCCGCCATGTGCGAGGCGGCGATTTCCGGGGCGGAAGCCGTGCATGGGCTGCCCGCGCGGGTGCTGGCGGCGATCAGTTTGCGCGAGTCGGGACGCAACGACCCCTCGGTGGGCCGCGCGCGCCCCTGGCCCTGGACGATCAATTTCGAGGGCGCGGGCCATTTCTATGCCACCAAGGAAGACGCGATCGAGGCGGTGCGGGAAATCCAGATCGCCGGCGGGCAGTCGATCGATGTCGGCTGCATGCAGGTCAACCTGATGTATCATCCGAACGCGTTTTCCTCGTTGGAGGAGGCCTTCGATCCGCCGGTCAACGCCGCCTATTCCGGCCGGTTTTTGAAGAACCTGTTCGCCGGGTTCAGCGATTGGGGGATGGCGATCGCGGCCTATCACTCGCGCACGCCGGGCAAGGGGGAGGCGTATCGCGATCAGGTCGTGGCGACCTGGCGGCCGACCGATCCCGCCGTGCTGGCCAGGCTGACGATGACGCCGCTGCCGTCTCTGGGGGATGGCGGATCCGGTTTCCAGGGTTGGGGACAGCCGGGGATGGGGATCATGGGGGGCGGGCTCAGCCGGGGGGCGCTGCCGATCGTGATCGGGCCGAGCATGGCGTATCGGGCGTTTTCGCGGAGCGGGATGCTGCAATCGACGGCGTACCGGTCGTTTCAGCCGGTCAATGTGGCCTATGCCGCGTTTTCGCCGAAGATGGGCAAGACGAACGGGCGGGGGATGCCGCGGGCCTATGCGGGACGGGCGCTGGATTTGCGGTTGGATTCGGGGCTGGCGAATTCAGGCAAGGCGCTGGTGACGCCGAAAGCGGTGATCGACCGGACGTCGCTGCGATCCGAGCGGCCGGCGGCGCGCCGGGGTGGGTAGCGATCAGTTCCGTGCGGGCCCGAACCCGCCTGGTCAACCGCCGGTTCAACTTGTATGGTCGGCGGCGAAACCTCGGGATCCGGATCACCCTCATGCGCATCGATGCCATCACCATCGGCGATAATCCCCCTGACGATATCAACGTGATCGTTGAGGTCGCGATCGGCGGGGAGCCGATCAAGTATGAGATGGACAAGGAGGCGGGCACCCTGGTCGTCGACCGGTTCCTGTATACGCCGATGCGCTACCCCGGGAATTACGGGTTCGTGCCGCATACCTTGTCCGAGGACGGCGATCCGATCGATGTGCTGATCGCGAATACGCGGCCGATCCTGGCGGGGGCGGTGATCAATGTGCGGCCGGTCGGGGTGTTGAAGATGACCGATGACGGCGGCGGGGATGAGAAGATCATCGCCGTGCCCTCGGATCGCCTGACCCAGCGCTATGTGAATGTCAGGAATTATGACGATCTGCCGCGCATCACGCTGGATCAGATCCAGCATTTCTTTCAGCATTATAAGGATCTCGAGCCGGGGAAATGGGTCCGGCTCGAGGGTTGGGGCGATGTGGACGAGGCGAAACGGTATATCAGCGAGGCGATCGCGCGGGAGGCGCGGTTGAAGCAGGCTTAGACCTTGATAGCGTCAGGTTGACGCGATCAAGGTCCGCGTTTGTTAAGTTTCAGAGAGCGATTCACGTCTGAAGTTGATTCAACTTCAGACGATCGCGCTCTGGAACATCAGCCCAGACGCTCGATGATGGTGAGTTGGCGGTGCCGCCGCCCTCGCACATGGTTTGCAGGCCGTAGCGGCCGCCGGTCCGTTCCAGCTCATGCGGCATGGTGGTCATGATGCGGGTGCCGGTGGCGCCGATCGGATGCCCCAATGAGATGCCGCCGCCGTTGGGATTGAGGCGGTCATGCGCGAACCCGGTCTCGGCGAGCCACGCCATCGGGACGGAGGCAAAGGTCTCGTTGCATTCGGCGATGGCGATGTCAGACCAGGACAGGCCGCGGCGCGCCATCGCGCGTTTGGTGGCGGGGATCGGCGCGGTCAGCATCATGATCGGATCGTCGCCCATCACGCTCATGTGATGGATGCGGGCGCGCGGAGTGAGGTTGTGGCGTTTCAGCGCCCCGGCCGAGACGATCAGAACGGCGGAGGCGGCGTCGCAGGTCTGGCTGGAGACGGCGGCGGTCAGACGCGGGAAGCCGGGGAGGGGTTCGAGGCTGGCCATCTTCTCGCGCGTGGTGGCGCGCGGGGTTTCGTCTTGGGTGACGCCTTCCAGCGGGACGATTTCGCGGTCGAAGCGGCCTTCGGCTTGCGCCCTGAGCGCGCGGGTGTGGCTTTCGAGGGCGAATGCCTCCATCGCTTCGTGCGAAAACCCCATTTTTCGGCGATCAGCGAGGCACTGTGGAATTGCGAGACCGGTTGGCCGCCGAAGCGCGCGGTCCAGCCGAGGCTCGTGGCGAAGGGGTCGCCAAGGCCCAGAGGCGCGGCGGCGCCGAAAGCGTAACCGATGGGGATCTGGCTCATGGTCTGGACGCCGCCCGCGACGACCACGTCCGGGGTTCCGCTCATGACCGCCTGTGCGGCGAAATGCAGCGCCTGCTGGGATCAGCCGCACATGCGGTCGATGGTCACACCGGGGACGGTCAGCGGCAGGCCCGCGGCGAGCCAGCAGGTGCGGGCGATGTTGAACGACCGCGGGCCCACGGTGTCGATGGCGCCGAAGACGACGTCGTCATAGTCCTCGGCCGGAATGGCGTTGCGGTCGACCAGATGGCGCGGCACGTGGCCGCCGAGATCGGCGGGATGGACATGCGCGAGCCCGCCGCGGCGGCGTCCCGTCGGGGTGCGGATGGCGTCGACGATGCAGGCTTCTGGTTTGGGCATGGGATGGGTTCCGGGAGGGTTTGGGTCAGGCGAGGGTCAGGACCATGACGCCAAGGCAGATCATGCTGATGCCGGCGACTTTGGCGATGCTCATGGGTTCGGCGAAGCCGTAATGGCCGATCAGAGCGGCGGCGATGTAGGAGACAGCGGTGGTCGGGAGTGCCACCGACATCGGGATTTTTCTGAGGGCCACGATGTAGAGCAGCGCCGAGCCGCCATACAGGCCGAGGCCGATGACGGTTTTGAAATCGAAGAGTTGGTCGAGGAAACTGGGTGCCGAGGCGCCGGCCTTCAGCAGGGTCTGGCCCGCCATACTGGTGGTGATCGCGATCGCGAGGGCAATCCAATGGAAATTCAACGCGGTCTCCAATTCTGTCACGGCCGGGAGCGCTTATACCTACGCGCGGAAATGATGACTCTCCCATCATTTCCGCGCGTAGGTATGGCGCGCCGGGTTGGCCGGCGACGGCGCGCGAAACTAAACGGTAATACCAGCGCCGATTGAGCCATCAAAGATGGGTCAATCGGCGCTGGTATAAGAGCATTTTCCGCGCGGGTTGGCTTGTGGAAAACGCATTCCCGCCGCTGTAGCCCGCCGCTGTTGCCCGCCGCTGTTGCCCGCCGCTGTTGCCCGCCGCTGTTGCCCGCCGCTGTTGCCCGCCGCTGTTGATTGTATCTTGCCGGGGTGGCCGGTGCGTGGCCAGATTTCGGCATGTGCGGGAGAACGGCGATGGTGGCGCGGCGGTTGCGGTTGAACGTGTTCATTCATGGGCGCGGTCATCATGAGGCGGCGTGGCGGCATCCCCAGGCCTCGGCGTTGCCGTTGACCGATCTTCGTTACTATACCGATCTGGCGTGCCGCGCCGAGGCGGCGTGTTTCGATTCGATCTTTTTGGCGGACACTCTGGCGGCGGGCGACGACATCGCGCGCGCGCCGCGCACGTGGTTGGAGCCGGTGACGGCGCTGGCGGCTCTGGCCGCGGTGACGTCGCGGATCGGGCTGATCGGCACATGCTCCACGACGTATACCGAGCCGTATAATCTGGCCCGGGCGTTCGCGTCTTTGGATCATATCAGCAACGGACGCGTCGGTTGGAATATCGTGACAACGTGGCTGGTGGCCGCGTCGGCGAATTATGGCGGGGAGGGGCCGTTGAGCCACGCCGAGCGGTATGCGCGGGCCGAGGAATACATGAAAGTCGTGACGGCGTTGTGGGACAGTTGGGATGCGGACGCGGTGCTGGACGATCGCGCGGGTGGACGTTACGCGCGGACCGGTTCGGTTCGGCCGATTAATCATAAAGGACGATATTATGCAGTGGCGGGGCCGCTGAACATTCCGCGCGGCCCCCAGGGACGACCGGTATTTGTGCAGGCAGGATCATCAGAAACCGGACGACGGTTCGCGGCGCGTCATGCCGAGGCGGTGTTCACGGCGCAGATGGAAAAGGGGACGGCCCAGGAATTTTATTCGGATATGAAACGATTGGCGTTGGCGGAGGGGAGGGCGAAAGTGCTGATTTTACCGGGATTGAGTCCGATCATCGGCTCGACGGAGGCGGAGGTGGCGCGGATCGCCCGGGAGTTGGAGGATTTGAGCGATCCCGAGGTGGGGCGCAGGCGATTGTCGGGGCGGTTCGGCGGGCATGATTTTTCGCATCTGCCGTTGGATAAGGCGTTGTCGGTCGAGGATTTCCCCGATCCGGCGTCGGTCGAGGCGGCGCGGAGCCGGACCGAGGTGATCGTTGGGCTGGTGCGGCGGGAGCGGCCGACGTTGCGGGCCCTTTTGGGGTATTTGGCGGGGGCGCGGGGGCATTTCGTGACGGCGGGGACGCCGGAGCGGATCGCCGATTTGATGGCGGATTGGTTTGAGGATGGCGCGGCGGATGGGTTTAATCTGATGCCGCCGGTGCTGCCGTGGATGTTGGAGGTTTTTATCGCGGAGGTTTTGCCGTTGTTGCGGGCGCGGGGGATTTGGTGGGATGCGTATGAGGGGAAGACGTTGCGGGATCATTATGGGGTGTGATATCGGGGATCGGTCCGAAGACCGGTTCGTCGCGCGGGCGGGGATTCGCGATCCCCGCCCAGCATTGCCGCATGGTCAGGTGGTGAGAGCGTAACGGATCAGGCTTGTTAATGTCAGTGTCTGATCCCCACCCAGTATGTCGGCTTCGGGAGTAAAGCCGAGCGGCGCGTGGAAGTACGATGTGTCGTCGAACCACAACAATCCGATGATCGTTTCTGCCACGATACGGCTTCCAACCGGGCCGAGATGCTGACCGCCAAGGACAATGGCCTCATCTTTTGGGTCCTTTTTGACACCGTAATATTCCGCTTCGCGCAGAATGTAGTACCATAGCGGCGTGTTATCCTTCAGGTTCCATTCATTGCCGCCGCTTACGTTGTCGAGGAAGGGCTTGCGCGCTTTGTTCGTTGCTTCAAGTGCGTCTTTGATGTCTTTGTTGGTCGTGCCCAGTGCAACGTGGCGCGAGCCGGCGGTCCATAAGATTTCGGGTGGCAATGGGGTCAGGCACAAGGCGTCCGCCACCGACTCGCCCGACGGTAAAGCGAGTTGCTGACCGCGGATCATATTGCGGTAAGCGAGATTTTTGACAATGTCCAAGGGCGCCCCGGCGAATTCCGGAAGATCGCGCAGAGGCTCCGTCAGAATGGCGTCGATCCGGTAGGAGGGTTGGGGAAGTTTGAATTCTTTCGGCGCTGGCGGTTTGGCATCCGGCATGCCGGGCAGAAAAAACTTCCAGTCGATGCCCCAATCCGATGGTAGCGTTCCCGGAAATCCATTGAGATTGTTGGGGGGCGGACCAAAGGTCTGGATACGTGGTTCAATCGGCTGGTCAGCGGCGTCGCGTTTGGTAACGGTTCCCACGCCATTGTTTAACGCATAGCTTGGCCGCACCATCGAATGGCCGAACCGGAAGGCCGCGCCGGAAAATTCCAGAGGCATGTAGGGATAGTCGAAGGGCTTCGCGGCGTAGTTCAGAAGCCGTGGCACGCCGCCGGTATTCAGCACTTCCCGAACGATATCGGGATCGCAGATACGATACAGATAATCGTGCACGACCACGTATTGATAATGCCAGCGGGTCAGCGTCACGGCCGCGCGGAAGCGGCTTTCGGCGGCCTGATCGGGCATCCAGTGCGGCGGATTGGCCACCAGCCGCGCGCCATGCCGGGTCAGCATGGCGTCGTTGTCGACGATCTTATTGTGCAATGATATCATTGCGCTTTGCAATTGCGAGACAATTTTGTTCTCATCATTGCGTTTGTCGCCGAGCACGGCGGCCTTGTCATGAATACGCAACAGGTCGTGTTTCGTCCCGACCGCGGCGCCGCCATTGGTGAGCTTGCCATCGGCATCGGTTTTCAGTGCCAGTTTGACGCCGTCGTACATGTACGGCTGGTCGTCCTTGCCGCGTCCGTATACGCAATCCAGATCGAGGGCGGGCGTGCGAAAATCTTCCAATGCGTCGATCACGCTGCCGGTATCGACGCTGAGCGGCGTCGGGTCCAGTGTCATGTCGTGATCGATGAACTGGCCGAAATACGTATAGGCGGAGGGGATCGTGTTGTTTTCGTCGATGGGTTCAGCCCGGTCGATTGCCTCGCCTTTGTCGTTCTTGATCATCGCCGTGGCAAGTTGTTCGAGAACCTGGGGCTCGATCCGCCGGGCGGGCCGCGCGTCCAACATGCGTTTATAACGTCCGGTTCCGAGACCGGGCATGGCGCCTGCTTCGAGGCCCGTCAAAGTGGCTTTCGCGTGTTGCATGGTCTGATTCCCCCTCCGGTGAATTGTTTCTTAGCGGCTACCCCATTCATTTGTAAACTGGCATTTTCGATATATTGAGCGTTTCCGACGGTCCCGCGTGCAGGGAACCGCTGCTTCGCGGCGCTGTCAAGGCCGGCGGGCTGACGATCACGTCATGTTGGACGGACCGGGACGAAGAATTCACTCGCCTGGTGGATCAAATACAAACTTCACCGAAGCCGCCGTTCACAGGGTTGACATCCGCGATACGTTTGGAAGCGGTATTCGGGTAAAACACGATATTTTCTCAGTTCGATCGTTCACGGTTCGCGCATTCGGCGTTTTTCTGCTGCCGGGGCGCGTCGAGCCTGTGGGATTTGAATGCTGATTATCGGAGGACGTAACCATGGTTTCGGAAAATATATCGTAACAAAGGTTGTATACCTGGGTTTCGGAGAAATCCGGGTATACGCGCCCAGGGTTGGTGTGGCGGCGGGCGCAAAACCAAAAGGATACCCGGATTTCGGAGAGATC
>JAYVXQ010000085.1:0-23076 GCA_043785025.1 Acetobacteraceae bacterium | reverse complement strand
TGTCATGAGAGAACCGGACGGCGAGGTTTTTACCCCAACGTCCGAGCACGGCCTGGGTCATGATTTTAGCCTAGGGAATATCTTGAAGATATTCTTAGGCCTTTTCATGCCCGGAGTCAAAGACATCATAACCCCCCTACAACGCCAGCACCCCCTGCTTATCGCCGGGACGCCCGCCATCCGCCGTCACCTTCACCTCCCCATCCGCGAAGCGCATTTTCAGCCGCGCCCCCGCTTTAACCCCCGCCGCCGCCGTCACGGGAACGCCCGCCGTGTCGGTCACCAAAGCATAGCCGCGAGCAAGCACCGCCAGCGGCGACACCGACTCCAACCGCCCGCCCGCCCCTTCCAGCCGCACCCGCGCCTCCCGCATGGCCGCCCGCGGCGCCGCGTCGGTCAAACGGCCGAGGATACGTCCGGCGCGTTGCTGCACGCCGCCCACCGCCTGCCGCAAGCCCGACACCAGGCGCTGGTCGACCAGACCCAAAGCGTGGTGTTTCGCGGTAACGAAGAACGGCAACGCCGTGATCAGGCGGGCGCCGCGGTCCCGCACACGCTCATGCGCCGCCGTCAACATCGCCGGCAGATCGGGCAGCCGGCCAGAAAACGCGGCCAATGCGGCGGCCCGCCGTTCCACCAGCCGAGGCAGCGCCATGACCAGCCGGTCGCCACGATCGTCCAAACGCTGCCGCGCCGAGCCCAACAAGGACGGCAGATCGGGCAACTGCCGCTCGGCGTGCATCAGCCGCAAACGCCGTTCCCGCGTCACCGTCGCCAACGCCCCCGCCAAACGCGCGGCTTTTTGCGCGAGGTCGGCGAGCAAATCGGCGCGCGCGGGGATCGCCATCTCGGCGGCGGCGGTCGGGGTCGGGGCGCGGCGATCGGAGACGAAATCGATCAGCGTCGTGTCGGTTTCGTGACCGACGGCGGAGATCAGCGGGATGCGGCAGGCGGCGGCGGCGCGCAGCACCGCCTCGTCATTGAAGGCCATCAGGTCCTCCAGACTGCCGCCGCCGCGCGCGACGATCAGCACGTCGGGCCGCATCGCCATGGGCAGCGCGTCGAAACCGGCGATGGCGGCGGCGATTTGCGTGGCGGCGCCCTCCCCTTGCACCGCAACCGGCCAGACCAGAATGTCGCGTGGGAAGCGGCGCAGGATGGTGGTGCGAATGTCCTGGATGACCGCGCCGCGCTCGCTGGTGACGACGCCGATCACCCGCGGCAGCACGGGCAGCGGGACTTTGCGGGCCTGGTCGAACAGGCCCTCGGCGGCGAGGCGCGATCGCAACGCCTCGATCCGCGCCAGCAGCGCGCCAGCACCGGCGAATTCCATCCGCTCCACGATCAATTGATACGAAGAACGTTCCCCGTAAGCGGAGATGCGGCCGGTGGCGATCACCTCGGTGCCATTTTCGGGGACGAGGCCAAGCCGCGCGACGGCGTTTTTCCAAACGATGCCGGAGAGTTTGGCCGCCTCGTCCTTCAGCGAGAAATAGATGTGGCCGGACGGATAGCGCTTCATCTCGGTGATTTCGCCGCGCACGCGCACCCGGCCGAACTCGCCCTCCAACGTGCGTTTGATGGCGCCGGAGATGTCGGAAACCGAGAACTCGGGTAGGTTGCTCGCGCGCGTCTCACCCTGGGCTTCATCCATCCCGGAAACCTAGGCCAGCGGGCGCGGGAACGGAACCACGGGGGTGAGCATGCGCGTGCTGGTGATCGGGGGCGGCGGGCGGGAGCACGCTTTGTGTTGGGCGATCAGTGGCAGCCCGCTGCTGGAGACATTATGGTGCGCGCCGGGCAATCCGGGGATCGCCGCGGTGGCGGAGTGCGTGCCGATCGGGGTGATGGATTTCCCGGCGCTGGTGGATTTCGCCCTGACCAACAAGGTCGATCTGGTGGTGCCGGGCCCGGAAGCGCCGCTGGTGGCGGGCATCACGGACGCGATGGAGGCAGCGGGTTTGGTGTGCTGCGGACCGAGCGCGGCGGCGGCCCAATTGGAGGGCAGCAAGACCTTCACCAAAGAAATCGCCGACGCGGCGGGGATCCCAACCGCGAAATGGGAGCGGTTCGAGGACGCGGACGCGGCACGGGACTTCGTCCGGCGGCGGGGCGCGCCGATCGTGGTGAAGGCGGACGGGCTGGCGGCGGGCAAGGGCGTCGTGGTCGCGGCGACCGAGGCGGAGGCGATCGCCGCCATCGACGCCATCATGGAGGCGCGGATTTACGGCGACTCGGGGGCCGCCGTGGTGATCGAGGAATGTCTGACCGGCGAGGAAGTGTCGCTGTTCGCGCTGTGCGACGGGACGCACGCGCTGCTGTTGGGCTCGGCGCAGGATCATAAACGGGTAGGGGATGGCGACAGGGGTGCCAATACCGGTGGGATGGGGGCCTATGCCCCGGTGCCCGCGTTTCCGCCGGAAGCGGAGCGGCGCGCGTTCGATCAGTTCATCACGCCGGCTCTGGCGGAGATGGCGCGGCGCGGGAAGCCGTTCCGCGGCGTGCTGTTCGCCGGTCTGATGCTGACCAGCGAGGGGCCGAAACTGATCGAATATAATGTCCGCTTCGGCGATCCCGAGTGCCAAATTCTGTTGACCCGCTTGCGGTCGGATCTGCTGCCTGCTTTGCGCGCCGCCTGCGACGGGGAACTCGAATATTTCGATCTACGATTCTTTGACACGGCGGCGGTCGCGGTGGTGATGGCCGCGCGCGGCTACCCCGAGGCGCCGGAGCGTGGCGGGGAGATCAAGGGCCTGGATCGC
Source organism: Acetobacteraceae bacterium (assembly GCA_043785025.1). Classification (GTDB taxonomy): domain Bacteria; phylum Pseudomonadota; class Alphaproteobacteria; order Acetobacterales; family Acetobacteraceae; genus Rhodopila. Next base: position 20,314 of record JAYVXQ010000085.1, on the reverse strand, counting down.
GCGGCCGCCGTGCCAAATGCCATGGTGTTTCACGCGGGAACCGAGGCCGACGCGGAGGGGCGGATCCTCGCCGCGGGGGGACGGGTGCTGGCGGTGTGCGGCACCGGGGCGACGGCGGCGATGGCGCGGGAGACGGCGTATCGCGCGGTCGATGCGATTGATTGGCCGACCGGTTTTTGCCGGCGGGATATTGGGTGGCGGGCGTTGGGGTAGGGGGGAGGGCGCGAGAGGGTCGGACAGGTTTTGCCGGGCGAGCGGCTCCGCGCCCCTGGCTGTCAACTCCGGGCTTTCGAGCCCGGCCATGACGTTGAGACGCCAATGCCTTGGGTCGCCAATGCCTTGGAGCAATGTTTAAGCGCGCTGGTATAAAGCCCAGGATATTAAAGACGCGGGTGTTAAGGTCCTGGGGATGGAACCATTGGGTTTTGAGCACCATTGATCAGGGGTTCATGCCTTTTCGCCCAATGCGACGGACGATTTTTCTTCTCCCGTGCTGAAACGAAAATGTCGCATGCGTGTTTGACCTTCGGAACGGAACCCGCGATCCGGCAAACGACGCCGCCGGGAAAGCCCGCGCTCACTTCGTTTCGACGGCCATGGACGAAAGGTAAAATCATGTTTTTGTCACAGGCGTCCGGCGATCGACTCCAAACCGTGAATATAGGGTCAAAATTCAGGATATTCGCATCGCTCGTCATGGTTCTTGTGCTGGCGGTCGCGTGCGCTCCCATTTCGTGTCCAGGCGGATATCCTGATCCGGATTGGTGTAAACGCCGATCCAGTTCCGGCGGTGGCCAAGGGGGATAGAGCGTGGCCGTCTGAAAGGGACGTCAACCCGCGGCGCGGTTCGTCCCCTCCAGGCGGCATTTCAGGCCGGGATCGGGCCAGGCGCGCCGTCCGGCCGGTTCGAACCGGGAAAATAAACTTTGCGTACGGTGCGCGTGAGCGGAACATTTGAGCGAAGGCCCAAGGTTGCCTGATCGAGGATGCGGAACGTGACGACCTGATCCCGTCTCAGAACAGGCTCGTGGCATCGTTCCGCCGCGCGGGTCTCATCGTCCCACCATCGCCCCCATCGCCTGTAACACCCCGGCCTGACACGGTTCAATAACCGGCACCCCCGCGGCCGACTCGACCGCGGCGCGATGACGCGCCATGCCAGTACAGCCCAGTACGATGGCGCCAGCACCGGCGGACACCAAAGCATGGGCTGTGTCGATCAACCGGGCCCGGGTCAGAACCGGATCCAGCAAGGCGTCCATGGTCACGTTCAGCGCGATCTCCCCCGCCAGCCGATCCGCCAGCCCCATCGATCGCAGAGCCAGCAGATGGCGCGCTTTCGACGCCGCGACGATCGCGATCACGCCGAAACGCTCCGACTGAACCGCGGCCGCGGCGATCGCGCAGCGGAACACCCCAAAAACCGGCCGCGTCGTGGTCGCGCGCGCCGCCTCGATCCCGGGATCGGAGGCGCAGGCGATGACATAGGCGTCCGCCTGAGTCGTTTCGATGATCCGGCACACCGGGCCCACGGCCGCGTGCCAGTCGCGCCAGGAATAGACCGCCGGCGGGCCATCGGCCGCGGTGGCCACGGTCACGGTGGGACCGCCCGCGAACCGCAACGGCCTGATGGCCGCGTCAATGCCGGCGGAGCAAGCTTCGGACCGGTTGGGATTGATCACCAGAATATGTGCCATAGGCCAGTGTCCCGCCAGAATTCCGGTTCGGCAAGTCGGTTCCACTGGTGTTGCAGTGCAGCAACGCCTATATCCGGAAGGTATATCTCGCGGGATCCAGAACCATGACCACGGAACGGTGGGAGGCACCGAAGCAGATCGAGACCCGTTCCGCGCCGGGGCGCATGACGGCGATCGGGCGAGGCCTGATCGGGCTGTGTCCCATGTGCGGCAAGGGCAAGATGTTTCAGGGATTTCTCCGGGTCGCCAGCGCGTGCCGGATCTGCGCGGCACCCTTGGGGCGGGCCCCCGCCGACGACGCGCCGCCCTATTTCACCATTTTGATCGTGGCACATGTCATCGTGCCGCTCGCGTTCATGGTCGATCGGTCCATGGCGCCGCCGATGTGGGTGATGATGACGGTATTTCCGCTGCTGACTTTGGTGCTGGCTCTGGGCTTGCTACGGCCGGTCAAGGGCGCGACGGTCGGACTGATGCTCGCGTTGAACATGCTCAACCCTGGCGAATCGCCGGCCTCATGACTCTGGCGAGCGTCATCCTGGATCAGGCGGGCACCGGCCCGCTGCCGCCGTTTATCGAGGCGGATCGCGCGCAGGCCGTGGCCGATCTGGGGGCGGCGAACCAGTTCCGCGTGTTCGGGCGCGATGGCCAGCGGATGGAGGGGCCGTATAATCTGCATCTCGCGATCGTCGAGGGCCGCCTGGTGTTCGACATTCGCGACGAAAGCGATGATCCCATGATCGCGATCGGCCTGGCTCTGGGGCCGTTCCGCCGTCTGGTGAAGGACTATCAAATGCTGGTGGACAGCCATATCAAGGCGGTCGAAGAAGGGCGGGAGGCGCGAATCCAGGCCATCGATATGGGCCGCCGCGGCTTGCATAACGAAGGCGCGGCGCTGATGACGGAACGGCTGGCGGGCAAAATCGACATCGATTTCGATACGGCCCGCCGTTTGTTCACGCTGGTCTGCGTGCTGGCCCAACGGATCGCGGCGCGATGAAGCTGTCGCGATGAAGATTGGGCGATGAAGGACGGGCGATGAAGGTTGGGCGATGAAAATCGGCGGCGTCTGGCATCGCTCGGTCTGGGTCGACCGCGACGATCATTGGTCCATCCGCGTCCTCGATCAAACCCGCCTGCCATGGGCCACGGACGTGCTGCGCCTGACGACGCGAGACGAGGCCGCGCATGCGATCCGGTCCATGCAAACGCGCGGCGCGCCATTGATCGGCGCGGTCGCGGCCTATGGCCTATGCCTCGCGCTGCGGACCGATCACACCACCGAGGCGATGGAGCGCGACGCCGCGATCCTGGCGGAAACCCGGCCGACCGCGATCAATCTGCGATGGGCTCTCGGCCGCATGTTGACGCGGTTGCGCAACACCAGGCCCGCCAACCGGGTCGCGGCGGCATACCAGGAAGCGGCCGCGATCGCCGATGAGGACGCGGCGCAATGCGAGGCGATCGGCGACCACGGCCTGCCCGTGATCCAATCGAGAACCAGCCAGTCCCGGATCAACGTGCTGACGCATTGCAACGCCGGATGGCTGGCGACGGTCGATTGGGGGACGGCTCTGGCGCCGATCTACAAGGCGCATGACGCCGGGATCGACGTGCATGTCTGGGTCGATGAGACGCGGCCGCGCAATCAGGGGGCGGCGTTGACGGCCTGGGAACTCGGTCAGCACGGCGTGCCGCATACCGTCATCGCGGACAACGCGGGCGGGCATTTGATGCAGCACAAGCAGGTCGACGTGGTGATCGTCGGCACCGACCGGGTGACGCGCATCGGCGATGTGGCGAATAAAATCGGGACCTACCTGAAAGCCCTCGCCGCGCGGGACAACGATGTGCCGTTCTGGGTGGCGCTGCCGTCCTCGACGATCGACTGGACCGTGAGCGACGGGATCGCCGATATTCCGATCGAGGAACGCTCCGCCAGCGAAGTCACCGATATCACCGGCCGCCTGGCCGACGGCACGATCGCGACGATGCGGGTCGCGGCCGGGGGTTCACCCGCCGCCAACCCGGCGTTCGATGTGACGCCCGCCCGCCTGGTGACAGGATTGATCACCGAGCGCGGCCGGTGTGCGGCGAGCGCGGACGGGTTAGCCGGATTGTTCCCCGATCAGAGCCGCTGATTAAACGGGTAATACGGCGGAAACTCCCCGACCGCCGTCATATCCACCTCCACCATCACTGGGCCTTTTGTCGCCAACGCGCGTTTGACAGTGGCGCCAAAACTGTCAGCGGTATCGCATTTGAAAAACGGCATCTCCGCGAGGGCGGCGAGTTTACCGAGATCGGGGCCTTGCAAATCGGCGTAGAAGCGGCGGCCCGCCTGCGTCGCGTCCTGGATGCGCTTGATGACGCCATAGCCGCGGTCGTTCATCACCATGACGATCAGATCGAGGTTCTCCTGCACCGCGGTCCAAAGTTCGCCGACATTCAGGAAAAATCCGCCATCGCCGGTCATGCAGATGGTTTTACGATCGCCCGCCGCCGCCGCCGCGCCAAGGCTCAGCGACAGGCCCTGACCGATGCCAAGGCCCACGGGATAAACGTTTTGGTTGGGCGATGAAATCGGGAAGACGCGATTGCCCCAGGTGGAATTGTTCTGGGTGACATCACGGACCCAAATCGCATCCTTCGGCAGCACATCCCTCAGTTGCTGACTGAAACCGCCATAGACGCCGAGGGTAACCAGGAAATCGGCGACGACTTTCTTTTTCAGATCGGCGAATTGTGTTTGGTAGGACGGATCGATTTTCATCCGCCCCTCGATGCGCGGCAGCAACGACGCCAAAGTCAGTTTGGCGTCGCCGCAAACGAAATACGTATCGGCGTAAGTGCGTCCGTTCGCCGCCGGATCGCAATCGATATGCACGATATTTGACGGCAGTTTCACCGCGAAATCCCCGGTCTCCTGCCCGCGCACGCGGGTGCCCACGGCCAACAGCAGATCGACGGTTTCGTAAAACTCTTGCACGCCGGGCATGCCGTTGCCGTGCATGCCGCCGAGGCTGTGCGGATGATCCTCGGACACCGTGCCCTTGGCGTTGATGCTGTTGACGCAGGTGAACCCCATGTCCAGCAGGCGATGAATTTCGGCCGCGGCGAGGCGTGCGCCGGAGCCGATCCACAGCATCGGGCGTTTCGCGGTTTTGACCCGCGCCGCAAGCTCATTCATTTCGATCTCGGACGGGGTGCGTCCCGGCGGGATCGGCAAAACGAAACTGTCGAGCATGGCGGGCCGGTCGATTTTCGCGCGTTGCAGGTCGATCGGAATCTCGACGCTGACGGGACCCATCGGCGGGGTCATAGCCTCAGTTGCCGCGCGGGTCAGGATGCCGAGGGCCTGTTGCGGGGAGCGGATGCGATAGGCCGCTTTGGACACCGATCGCATCATGCCCAATTGATCGATGGGATCGTGGACAGTGCCGAGATCGCGGTCGGCGAATTTCGACATGGTCATGCCGGTGAGGTGGAGGACGGGGGAGCCGGCGAACCGCGCCTCGATCAATCCGCCGACGGCGTTGGCCGCACCCGGACCGGTGGAGGAGAACAGCACGCCGAGTTGTCCGGAGACGCGGGCGTAGCCGTCGGCCATGTGGGCGCCGCCGAGTTCACCGCGCGCCATCATGAAGCGGATGGTGTTGCGGCGGCCGATGGCGTCGAGCATGGGGATGTTGTGGACGGAAGCGATGCCGAAGGCGGTGGTGACATTGCAGGCGGTGAGGAACTCGGCGACGAGGTCGCCTACGGTGTAGTCGGTTGCCATGGCGCGCGCTCCGGTTTGGGTGAGGGAAGATATCAGGGCTCCGCCCTGGAACCCGCCAGGAGGGCGCCGCCCTCCTGGACCTCCCGCCAAAGGGCGAGGCCCTTTGGGATCTATCCGTTTTACTCCCGTAGTGAAGGAGGGCCTTCTCGGACGTTGATACGTCGAGGATGGCCCTCCTTCACTACGGGAGCAAACTCATGGGATCCAAGGGCTACCGCCCTTGGCGGATGACCAGAAGGCCCAATGGACCCTGGGCCTTCTGGTGGGGTCCGGGGCCAAGCCCCGGATCCTCCCCCTAAACCCGCATCGGCATCAGCACATAAAGCCCACTGCTATCCGCCGCGTCCCGCACCACCGTCGGCGCCGCGCCATCGGAAAACAAAAACTCCACCGACTCGCCAATCTGATCCGTGATGTCGTTCAAATACCGCGCCTGAAACCCAATCTCCAACGGACCGGAATCATAGGTCACGCGCCCCCCATCCAACTCCTCGCTCGCCGTGCCCTGCTCCGGGCTCGACGCCGACAGCACCAGAAGATGTTGCGCCAGCGAGAGTTTCACGGGCCGCGACCGCTCAGCGGAAATCGCGGCGACACGGGCGACCGCGTCCGCGAAATCCTTCTTGCCGACTTTCAGGATCTTGTCGTTGCCCTTGGGGATCACCCGCTCGTATTCCGGAAACGTGCCGTCGATCAGCTTGCTGGTCAGCAGCACCTGATCCGCCTTGAACTGGATCCGGGTGTCGGACAGCGCGATCTCCACATTGCCGGTGACCTCATCGAGCAGCTTGCGCAATTCGTTCACGGTTTTGCGAGGAATAATCACGCCCGGCATGGCACCCGCGCCCTCGGGCAACGGTTCCTCGACGCGGGCGAGCCGATGGCCGTCGGTCGCGACCGCGCGCAATACCTTGGTGCCGTCGGAATCAGCGGCGTGCAAATAAATGCCGTTCAGGTAATACCGCGTTTCCTCAGTGCTGATGGCGAAGCGCGTGCGATCGATCAACGATCGCAACGTCTGCGCGGCCAGCGAGAACCGGTGCGGCAGGCTGCCCGCGGTCATCGAGGGAAAATCCTCGACCGGCAGAACCACCAGGCTGGTGGCGTAACGGCCCGCGCGCAGCGCCAGTTGGGCGTCGCCGCCGGGATGATCCAGCTCGACCTCGGCGCCATCCGGCAGGCGGCGGACGATTTCATACAACGTCGCGGCGGGCGCGGTGCAGGCGCCGTTGCGGGTGGCGCTGGCGGTCACGTCCTCCACCACCGCGATTTCCATATCGGTCGCGGTCAACGCCAGCTTGCCGTCGCGCACCGCGATCATGACATTGGCGAGAATCGGGATCGTGTTGCGCCGCTCCACCACGCTTTGAACGTGCGCCAGGGCTTTCATCAGGGTGGCGCGGTCCGCCTGCAGTTTCATCGGTCCAAAATCCTTCACGCCGAAGTTCATGTCACGCCGGAGGGGGCGCGCACGGGAATCGGGCCGTCATTGTAGCAATGCGCGGCGTGACCCGCCAAGCGGGGTACCGCCGCCCAATCCTGGGCTGGCCCTCCGACTTTAAACAAGTCGTAAGGATTGTCTGGTACACCCATGCGGCGGTGCGACGAAGCGTCGGTCCACCGCGTGGGGAGCCATGCCTTTGCCTATCTCCAAACCGGCCGCATCGATGGATGCCCCTTTGGAGCCGCCTTCCCGGGCGGCCCAACGGACGATGCGGCGGACGGCGCGCCGGTCGACGCCACCGGCCGGACTTCGGGCGCATCCCTGGCGCCTCGTGCTGATCTTCCTGACCGGTCTGAGCGGATTGCTGGTCTCGTTCGGCCTGTTCAACGCGGTCGGTGAGTGGAAATCCCTGACCACCGGCGGCGGGCAGGATCAAACCGCCAATCTGGTGCTCGCGAGCGGCTGGCTGATGACCGTGTCAGTCGTCAGCTACCTCTGGTTCTCACTCAGCCGGACGCGTGAGCTGGAAACGCTAACCGCCGATCTCCATGCGACGACCGAGGAATTGCGCCGCAATGGCGTGCAATTGGATCATCTGGCGCGGCATGACGCGCTGACCGGACTGCCGAACCGGATCGCGTTCCGCGACAACGTGGCGTCCGGTTTACGCCGGGTGCGGCGCGGCCAGGCGCTGGCGGTGCTGTATCTGGATCTGGACCGGTTCAAGGCGGTCAATGACTCTCTGGGTCATCCGGTGGGCGACCGGCTGCTGTGCGAGGTCGCGGGCCGATTGCGCGAAGTCGTGCGCGAGGCCGACACCATCACCCGTCTGGGCGGGGACGAGTTCGCGATCGCGCAGTTCGGCGCGGGCCAGCCGCGGGCGTCCGAATTGCTGGCGCGGCGGCTGATCGAGCGATTGAGCCAGCCCTATGACATCGACGGGCATCTGGTGGTGGTCGGGGTGTCGATCGGGATCACGCTGGCGGATCATGACGACGTCGATGTCGATCAATTGCTGCGGCGCGCGGACATCGCTTTATACGCCGCGAAGCGCGAGGGGCGCGGCACCTGGCGGCCGTTCGCGCCCGAAATGGACCAGGAAGCGCAGACCCGGCGCGGACTGGAAATGGATCTGCGCTACACGCTGGAGCATGGCGGGTTCGAGCTGCTGTATCAGCCGCGCGTTTCGATCGCGGATGGCCGCGTGCGCGGGGTGGAGGCGCTGTTGCGCTGGCATCACCCCCAGCGCGGGCTGGTCATGCCCAGTGATTTTATCAGGTGCGCGGAGGAGACGGGATTGATCGTGCCGATTGGCGCCTGGGTGTTGCGCACGGCGCTGCGTCAGGCGGCCGCCTGGCCGGTCGGGGTCCGGGTCGCCGTCAACATCTCCCCCCGGCAGATGGCGCATGACGATCTGATGGAAACGATCGAGGCGGCGTTGCTGGAATCAGATCAAAGCGGGGAGCGGCTGGAGCTGGAGATCACCGAAAACGCGCTGCTGGAGTATTACGCCGCGGCGCAGAAGGCGTTGAAGGAGTTGAAGGAACTCGGCGTGCGGATCGCGATGGACGATTTCGGCACGGGGTTCACGTCGTTGAGCCATTTGCGCGATTTTCCGTTCGACCGGATCAAGATCGACCGGTCCTTTATCCGCGAGATGACCGTCTCAGACCAGGGTGCGGCCGTCGTCCGCGCGGTTTTGGGCCTCGCCGCCAGTCTGGGCATCGAGACGGCGGCCGAGGGCGTCGAAACCCGGGCGCAGTTCGAGGCGTTGGCGGCGTATGGCTGCGATGAGGCGCAGGGGTTCCTGTTCAGCGCGCCACGTCCAGCCGACGAGATCACCGAATTGCTGATCGGCTGGTCGCCCGCGAGCGATGCGATGTTGTCCACGGCTGCTGAATAATCCTGGCCGGTATCTCCTTTTGACGGAATGCCTCTGGCTTCACGGGCCAGGACGCGCTATCGGGCGCCGCCGCCATGGATAGTCCGATCGCCCCCGCTTCAGGTCCCTTGCCCGCTTATCGCGATCTGATCGCCAAGGGGGAATTAGCGGCCGATCCCTCGCAGGAGGACGCCGCGCGCCGGTTGCAGGCGCTGTGGGGGCGGTTGCGCGGCTACGATCCTCCGAAAGACATGGCGTCTGGGCCTGATGGCGGATTGTTAGACCGCTTGTTCCGCCGCCGCGTCGAGCCGCCGGAGGTGCCTAAGGGCCTGTATCTGGTGGGCGAGGTCGGCCGTGGGAAATCCATGCTCATGGACCTGTTTTTCGCCAGCGCGGAGGTGGCGCGCAAACAGCGCATCCATTTTCACCGGTTCATGCAGTCGGCGCATGCGCGGGTGTTCGCCTGGAAGAAGGCCAATCCCAATGGGACCGACCCCATTCCCCCGCTGGCCGACACGATCGCGGCGGACGCGTCGCTGCTGTGTTTCGACGAGTTTCAGGTCAACGACATCGCCGACGCGATCATTCTGGGACGGCTGTTTCAGGCGCTGTTCGCGCGCGGCGTGGTCGTCGTCGCGACCTCCAACGTCACCCCCGACGATCTGTTCAAGGGCCAGCCGGGCCGCGACGCGTTTCTGCCCTTCATCGCGCTGATCAAGACACGGCTGGATGTCGTGTCGATGATGTCCGGCCGCGATTTCCGGCGGGAGCGGATGCGCGGGCTGCGCACCTGGCATGTGCCCGCCGACGATTTCTCCCGCCGCGCGCTGGATGAGGCATTCGCGCACCTGACGGGCGGGGTGGCGCCGCACGCGGAGACTCTGACGGTCATGGGACGCGCTTTGGCGGTGCCGGTGACGGCCGAGGGCGTGGCGCGGTTCGATTTCTCAGCACTGTGCGGAACGCCTTTGGGGGCGGGCGACTACCTCGCGATCGCGACAAAATATCACACACTGATCCTGGACGATATTCCGCGGCTGTCGCCGGATAATTTCGATGAGGCGCGGCGCTTCATCGTGCTGGTCGATACGCTGTACGATCAGCAGGTGAAGCTGGTGGCCTCGGCGGGCGCGATTCCGGACCAGCTTTACAGGCGCGGCGAAAACGCCAGGATGTTCGAACGCACGGCGTCCCGGCTCGATGAAATGCAAAGCGAGGATTGGCTGGCGCGTCAGCACCTCGTGTAAACCAAAAAAAGAACGCTCAGGGAGTTGTCCATGATCCATCGCCGTTCGCTGATCGCGCGGGCCGCCATTGGGGCCGCCATTGGGGCCGCCACTTTGGCCGCGCCGTCCATTTCCCGCGGGGCCGCCGCGGCGCCGCTGAAATTCATTCCGCAATCGGATCTGACGATTTTGGATCCGGTGATCAACACCGTCTACACCGTGCGCAACCATGGTTACATGGTGTTCGACACGCTGTTCGGAATGGATGCGAATTACCAGATCCAGCCACAGATGCTGGCATCTTATTCCGTCGAGGATAACGGCCTGCGCTGGAAGCTGACCCTGCGCGACGGGCTGTTCTGGCACGATGGCGAGAAAGTGCTGGCGCGCGATTGCGTCGCCTCGATCGCCCGATGGGCCGTGCGTGACGGCGTCGGATCATTGCTGAAAGCGCGAACGGAGGAGATGACGGCGCACGACGACCGCGTGATCGAGATCCGGTTGAAAAAGCCGTTCGCGCTGCTGCCCTACGCGTTGGGCAAGATCTCCACGCCGATGTGCCCGATGATGCCGGAGCGGCTGGCGAAAACCGATCCCTTCAAGGCGGTGACCGAGATGACCGGCAGCGGTCCGTTCCGCTTCAAGGCCGATGAATGGATTTCCGGCGCGCGGGCGGTTTACACGAAGTTCGATCGTTACAATCCAAGGCAAGAGCCGACCACGGGTTGGACGGCCGGTGGAAAAATCGTGCATTTTGATCGGGTGGAGTGGGTGACAAGCCCCGATGACGGATCCTCGGCGAGTGCGATGCAATCCGGCGAGATGGACTGGTGGGAATTACCGGTGGCGGATCTGCTGCCGCTGCTGACCAAAACCGGCAAAATCCGGGCCGAGATCAAGGATCGCAACGGCACATTGGGCTTGCTCAAAATGAACAATCTCCAGCCGCCGTTCGACAATCCGGCGATCCGGCGCGCGCTGTTGGGGGCCGTGGCGCAGAAGGATTTCATGACCGCGATCGCGGGCGAAAACCCGGCGATGTGGCGCGACGGCGTGGGGATTTTCACGCCGGGCACGCCGATGGCGAGCGACGCGGGAATGACGGTGCTGAACAGTCCCCGCGACATGGCGAAGGTGCGCGCCGCGATCAAGGCGGCGGGGTATAATAATGAGCGGACGGTGTTGCTGGCGCCGGGGGAGCCGCATTATCGCAAGGCGATGGCGGATGTGTCATATGGGATGCTGACCGCGGCCGGGTTCAACGTCGATGTGCAGTCGATGGACTGGGGTACGGCGGTGGTGCGGCGGGAGATGAAGGCTCCCGTTGATAAAGGCGGGTGGAGCGTGCTGTGCACGACCGCGAACGGGCTGGATATGCAGACGCCGACGCTGCATTTTCTGCGCACGACCGGGGACAAGGCGTGGTTCGGCTGGACCAAAAGCGACCGGATCGAGGATTTGCGCGCGGCCTGGGTTGATGCGCCGGACGCGGCGGCGCAGCAGGCGATCGCCGTTGAGATTCAGAAACAATGCTGGATCGATGTGCCGCATCTGCCGTTGGGCGTTTGGTATCAGCCGATGGCGTGGCAGAAGACGGTGGACGGGGTGCTGGATGGGTTCCCGGTGTTCTGGGGGGCGCGGCGGGTTTAATATGGAAATGGCGCCGCCAGGGATCCTGACGGCGCCAACAGATTAAGCCGCCGCCATCTGCCGCAGCACATACTGCAAAATCCCGCCGTGCTGATAATACCCGATCTCGTCAACCGTATCGATCCGGCACGTCACCGGCACGCTATCGCTCGTGCCGTTGGCGCGATGAATGACCAGCGACAAATCCATCCGCGGCGATAACTTATCAAGGCCGGAAATGTCGATCGTTTCGTCCCCGGTCAGGTTCAGTGTGTTGCGGTCCATGCCCTCCTTGAACGTCAAAGGCAGCACGCCCATGCCGACCAGGTTGGACCGGTGGATCCGCTCGAAACTCTCCACGATCACCGCTTTGACGCCCAACAGGAAGGTGCCTTTGGCGGCCCAATCGCGCGACGACCCCGTGCCGTATTCCTTGCCGCCGAAGATGACCAGCGGCACGCCCTCGGCCTTATAGCGCATGGCCGCGTCGTAGATTGGCATCTGCTCCCCGGACGGGATGTGTTTGGTCATCCCACCTTCGACGTTCGACAGCATCTCGTTGCGGATACGGATGTTGGCGAAGGTGCCGCGCATCATGATCTCGTGATTGCCGCGCCGCGCGCCATAGCTGTTGAAGTCTTTCTGCTGAACCTGACGCTCCCCCAGATATTCCCCGGCCGGAGACGATTTGCGGATCGAGCCCGCCGGACTGATGTGATCGGTGGTGATCGAATCGCCCAACCGCGCCAGCACCCGGGCACCCTTGATGTCGACGATCGGTTTCGGCTCCATCGTGATGCCATCGAAATACGGCGGGTTTTTCACGTATGTGGAGCCGTCAGCCCATTTATACGTGGCGCTGTCGCGATCGACCTGGATCGCCTGCCACTGTTTCGGGCCCTTACTGACCTCGCCGTAACGTTTCAGAAACTGATCGCGCGACAGGCTGATGGCGATGACGTCGGCGATTTCCTTGTTGGTCGGCCAGATGTCGCGCAAATAGACCGGCTTGCCGCCGTTGCCGATGCCCAACGGCTCGGTCGTGATGTCCTTGGTCACCTTGCCCAGAAACGCATAGGCGACGACCAGCGGCGGTGACGCGAGATAGTTCGCGCGGACGTTGGGATGCACCCGCCCCTCGAAATTACGGTTGCCGGAAATAACGGCGGTGCCGACCAACCGGTGATCCTCGATCGCGTCGACGATCGCGTCCTCCAGCGGCCCGGAATTGCCGATGCAGGTGGTGCAGCCATAGCCGACCAGGTTGAAACCGATGGCGTCAAGATCCTTGGACAGGCCGGATTTGTCGAGATATTCGGTCACGACCTGCGATCCCGGCGCCAGCGAGGTCTTAACCCAGGGCTTGGGATGCAACCCGGCGGCCCGCGCCTTGCGGGCGACCAATCCGGCGGCGACCATGACCGAGGGGTTCGAGGTGTTGGTGCAGGACGTGATCGCCGCGATCACCACGTCGCCATGCGTGAGTTCGTAGTTCTTGCCTTCAACCGCGACGGAGACGTTCGCCTCGTTCGCGGGCACGCCCAAACCTTGGGTTAGCTCGGCCTTGAACGACGCGGAGACGTCTTTCAGCAGCACCCGGTCCTGCGGCCGTTTCGGGCCCGCCATCGACGGCAGAATGGTGCCGAGGTCCAATTCCAGCGTGTCCGTGAACACCGGCTCCGGCGCGCCGGGTTCCAGGAACATGCCCTGCGCGCGCAGATACGCCTCGACCAGTTCGATCCGATGCGTGTCGCGGCCCGACAGGCGCAAATACTCGAGGGCGATTTTATCGACCGGGAAGAAGCCGCACGTCGCGCCATATTCGGGGGCCATGTTGCCGATGGTGGCGCGGTCGGGCAGCCCCAACGTTTCGAGGCCGGCGCCGAAGAATTCGACGAATTTGCCGACCACGCCCTTCTTGCGCAGCATCTGGGTGACGGTCAGCACGAGATCGGTGGCGGTGGCACCCTCCGGCAATTTGCCGGTCAGGCGGAAGCCAATGACGTCGGGGATCAGCATCGCGATCGGCTGGCCCAACATCGCCGCCTCCGCTTCGATCCCGCCCACGCCCCAGCCCAGAATACCGAGGCCATTGACCATGGTGGTGTGCGAATCGGTGCCGTACAGCGTGTCGGGATAGACGAAAGTGGAGCCGCCATTGGTGCTGGTCCAGGCGACCTGGCCCAGATATTCCAGGTTCACCTGATGGCAGATGCCGGTGCCCGGCGGCACCACGCGGAAATTGGCGAACGCGTCCTGACCCCAGCGCAGGAATTTGTAACGCTCGGCGTTACGCTCGAACTCCAGGTTTTCGTTGCGCTCGGCGGCGTCGTCCCGGCCGGCGACGTCGATCTGGATCGAATGGTCGATGACGAGATCGACGGGGACCAGCGGATTGACCTTGGCCGGGTCGCCGCCAAGCCGGATCAGCCCGTCACGCATCGCCGCGAGGTCGACGACCGCGGGCACGCCGGTGAAATCTTGCAGCAGGATACGGGCGGGTTTGAACGGCACTTCCTTGGTGGAGGAGCCTTTGTCGAGCCAGCCGACGATGGATTTGGCGTCGTCGACGGTGAAGCTGCGCCCATCCTCGAACCGGAGCACGTTTTCCAACAGCACTTTCAGGCTGACGGGCAGGCGGGAAAAGTCGCCAAGCGACTTCGCGGCGGCGGCGAGCGAATAATAGTCATAGGTTTTGCCGCCCACGGTCAGCGTGGCGCGCGTCTTTAACGTGTCGTGCCCGATGGATGTCATGCTTTGGATCCCCGTCCGGGTTGAGGGGCGATCATCATCGCCCATTGTCCTGCCTCGTATGCCCGGGCTTTAACCACACTGGCCTGGGATCGTCCATTGGCCGTTCGGGAAAGGGATCGCGTGCTGAAGGGTGAGGGGCTAAGGCCAACGGGGCTAAGGCAAACGGGACTAACGGCTGAGGGACTGACGGCGATCCGGGGGGAGCGTCTGGTATTTCAGAACCTGTCGTTTTCGCTGGCGGCGGGTGGGGCGCTGCTGCTGACCGGCGCGAATGGCGCGGGCAAATCGACCGTGTTGCGGATGCTGGCGGGTTTGGCGCGGCCGGCGGCGGGACGCCTGACCTGGAATGGCGCGGACGCGTGGGACGATCGCGTGGCGCACGGGCTTCGGGTGGCGCTGTTGGGGCATCAGGACGCCTTGAAATCAGGCCTGACGGCGGCCGAGAACCTCGACTTCACGGCGCGGCTGTCGGGGCGGGACGCCGCACCGGTGTTGGCGTCGTTCGGGTTGGAGGGTTTGGCGGACCTGCCGGCGCGGCTGCTGTCGGCCGGTCAGAAGCGGCGCCTCGCCTTGGCGCGGGTCAGCCTGTCCGGCGCGCCGCTGTGGCTGTTGGATGAACCGACCTTGGGCCTGGATGACGCGGCCGTGCATCGCCTCGCGATCGTGCTGGCGGCGCATCGGTCGGCGGGCGGGATGGTGATCGCGGCGACCCATGTCGCACTGCCGCTGCCCGACGCCGGAACGGTCGCGATGAGCCCGCCATGATCGCGATCCTGATGCGGGAATTGCGGCTGTCCGCCCGGCATGGCGCCGACACGCTGGCCGCCTTGCTGTTCTTCGTTTTGATCGTGGCGTTGTTCCCCCTGGCGATCGGGCCGGAGCCCGCGACGTTGGGCCGCATGGCGCCCGGCGTCATCTGGGTCAGCGCGCTGCTGGCGGCGTTCCTGTCGCTGGACCGGCTGTTCGGCGCGGATTTTGAGGATGGGTCGCTGGATCAACTGCTGCTGTCCGGCGTCTCCGGCATGGGGATCGCGGCGGCCAAGACGGCGGCGCACTGGATCGTGACGGGGGTCCCCTTGCTGGCGGTCTCGGGGCCTCTGGCGGTGATGCTGCGCATGCCGGGCGAGGCGGTGCCCGCGCTGCTGGCGGGACTGCTGCCGGGGACCGTGCTGCTGTCGCTGTTCGGCGCGATGGGGGCGGCGATCGTCGTGGGGGCGCGGCGGTCCGGCATGCTGCTGCCGCTGCTGGTGCTGCCGTTGGTCGCACCGGTGCTGATTTTCGGCGTGGCGGCGGCGGACGCGGCGGCGGCGGACCTCAGCCCGCGGCCGCATTTGCTGTTGTTGCTGGCGATGCTGGTGGCGGCGTTGCCGTTATGCCCGCTGGCGGCGGGGGCGGCGTTGCGCGCGGCGGCGGAATAAGGGCGATTTAGCTATCGTCATCATCCCGCATCGCCGTCGCGCCGGATTCCTGGTTCCGGCGATCTTCCTCCCGCGCGTTGTCGCGCTCCGCGCTCGCCATGCGGCGATTGAATTCGGCCCGCGAGATTTGTTTCAAATCGACCCGCATCGCCAGCGCGCGCCGCTCCATTTGCAAATGCGTCATCAGGTCGCCGTAACGATAATACGGCCGGATGTAACGATCGGCGGCGGCGGTGCGGCAGTCGCTTTGCCCGACGAGGCTGTTGGGCCAGACGATTTCACAATCGGATTTGGCCGCCAGATATTTTTGCCGCGCGATGGCGCTCGATTCCAACGGCGGCGGCACGACGCAGCCCGCCAGAAGCAGCGGCGCGGCGAGGAAAACCAGAGACCATGTTCGCACGGAAGTCACTCCCGATCGGGCATGACGGGCGCCGCGCGGATTGAAGCAGGCTCCCGTATTTTTCCAAATGAACACGACGCGGGATTATTTGGCGGGCGCGACCTCGATCCGGCGGCTTTTCTCGGCCATCTCCTGATAGCTTCGCTGCCACTCGCTTGGCCCGTTGGACGGTTTCACCTGCACGGCGGTCACCTTGTATTCCGGACAGTTCGTGGCCCAATCGGAATATTCCGTGGTCACCACGTTCGCCTGTGTGCCCGGATGATGGAACGTCGTGTAAATCACGCCGGGTGCGACGCGATCGGTGATCTGCGCGCGTAACGAGGTTTCGCCGGTGCGGCTCGCCAGACGCACCCAGTCGCCATCGCGAATGCCGCGATCCTCGGCGTCCTGGGGATGGATTTCCAGCAGGTCCTCCGGGTGCCAGACGACGTTGCCGGTGCGCCGGGTCTGCGCGCCGACATTGTACTGGCTGAGGATACGGCCCGTGGTCAGCAGCAAGGGGAAACGGGGGCCGATTTTTTCGTCGGTGGCGACGTATTCGGTAATGACCATCAGGCCCTTGCCGCGGGTGAAGCCTTCCAGATGCATGATCGGCGTGCCGTCCGGCGCGGCCTCGTTGCACGGCCACTGCACCGCGATCTGATCCAGCTTGGCATAGTTCACGCCCGCGAAGGACGGCGTCGTGCGGGCGATTTCATCCATGATCTCCGAGGGATGATCGTAGTGCATCGCATAGCCCATGGCGTTCGCGATCGCCTGGGTTATTTCCCAGTCACCCAGGCCCGCGCGGGGTTCGATGACCTTGCGCACGCGGTTGATCCGGCGCTCGGCGTTGATGAACGTGCCGTCCTTTTCCAGGAACGTCGCACCGGGCAGGAAGACATGCGCGTAGTTCGCGGTTTCGTTCAGAAACAAATCCTGCACGACGACGCATTCCATCGCCGCCAGACCCGCCGTGACATGTTTCGTATCGGGATCGGATTGGACGATGTCCTCGCCCTGGATATAGATGGCGCGGAACGTGCCCTCGACGGCGGCGTCGAGCATGTTGGGAATGCGCAGGCCAGGCTCGGGGTTGATGGTCACCCCCCATTCCTTCTCATAGATCGCGCGCACGGCGGGTTCGGAGACGTGGCGGTAGCCCGGCAGCTCGTGCGGAAAGCTGCCCATGTCGCAGGCGCCCTGGACGTTGTTCTGACCGCGTAAGGGGTTCACGCCCACGCCGCGGCGGCCCAGATTGCCGGTCGCCATCGCGAGATTGGCGATCGCGATCACCGTGGTGGAGCCCTGGCTGTGCTCAGTCACGCCGAGCCCATAATAAATCGCGCCATTGCCGCCCGTCGCGAACAGCCGCGCCGCACCCCGGATCGCGGCGGCCGAAACCCCGCTCACGATTTCCACCAGTTCCGGACTGTTGCGCGGTTGCGCGACGAAGGTGGCCCATTCCGCATAGGCATCGGTGTCGCAACGCGCTTTGACGAAGGCGTGGTCGACCAGATCCTCGGTGACGATGACATGCGCCAAAGCATTCAGGATCGCGACATTGGTGCCGGGCCGCAATGGAAGGTGGAACGACGCCTCGATATGCGGCATGCGCACCATGTCGATACGGCGGGGGTCGATGACAATGAGTTTGGCGCCGTCACGCAGGCGTTTCTTCATGCGCGAGGCGAACACCGGATGGCCGTCGGTCGGATTGGCGCCGATGATCAGGATCACGTCTGACTCGTCGACACTGTCGAAATCCTGCGTGCCCGCGGACGTGCCGAAGGTCGTTTTCAATCCGTAACCAGTCGGCGAGTGGCAGACGCGGGCGCAGGTGTCGGTGTTGTTGTTGCCGAACGCGGTGCGCGTCAGTTTCTGCACCAAATAGGTTTCCTCGGCCGTGCAGCGCGAGGAGGTAATCACGCCCACGCTGTCCGGCCCATGCTCGGTCTGGATGCGTTTGAAATCGGCGGCGACGCGCCCGATCGCCTCATCCCAGGTGACCTCGCGCCAGGGGTCGGTGATTGTGTCGCGCATCATCGGATTGAGAATGCGGTCGCCGTGATTGGCGTAACCCCAGGCGAAGCGGCCCTTGACGCAGGAATGCCCGTGATTGGCCTTGCCGTCCTTCCAGGGCACCATGCGCACGACCTGATCGCCGCGCATCTCCGCCTTGAAATTGCAGCCGACACCGCAATAGGCACAGGTTGTGACAACGGAATGTTCCGGCTGACCGAGTTCGACGACGGATTTTTCCATCAGCGTGGCGGTCGGACAGGCCTGGACGCAGGCACCGCAGGAGACGCATTCGCTGGTCAGGAACGGCTCGTTCATGCCCGCGGCGATTTTCGACCCGAAGCCGCGGCCCTCGACGGTCAGCGCGAAGGTGCCTTGCACTTCCTCGCAGGCGCGCACGCAGCGCGAACACACGATGCATTTCGACGCGTCGAAGTTAAAATACGGGTTCGATCCGTCGATGACGGCGTCGAGGTGATTGTCGCCTTCGTAACCATAGCGGACTTCGCGAAGACCCACCTCCCCCGCCGTGTCCTGCAATTCGCAATTGCCGTTGGCCGAACAGGTCAAACAATCCAGCGGATGGTCGGAGATATACAATTCCATCACGCCGCGGCGCAGTTGGCGCAATTTTTCGGTGTGGGTGCGCACCTTCATGCCCGCGGCGACGGGCGTGGTGCAGGAGGCGGGGGTGCCGTTGCGGCCCTCGACTTCGACCAGGCACATGCGGCAACTGCCGAAACTGTCGAGCGTGTCGGTGGCGCAGAGTTTCGGGATTTTGGTGCCCGCGTCCATCGCGGCGCGCATGATCGAGGTACCCTCGGGCACCGTCACGGGATGGCCGTCGATGGTCAGCGTCACCATGACGGTGGAAAGCGCGGATTTCGTTCCGTAGTCGAGTTCCTGGATCAGACCCATGGCGTCGGCTCCTTCACGCGGCTTGCAGGCGGCGGAAATCTTCGGGGAAATGGTCCAGCGCGCTCATGACCGGGTACGGAATGAACCCGCCCAGGGCGCAGAGGGAGCCGAATTTCAGGGTGTGGCAGAGGTCGCGAATAAGGGCCAGATTGGCCTCGACCGCGATGCCCGACAGGATTTTGTCCATGGTTTCCATGCCGCGGACGGATCCGATGCGGCAGGGGGTGCATTTGCCGCACGATTCGGCGGCGCAAAATTCCATGGCGAAGCGGGCCTGGTGCGCCATGTCGACGCTGTCGTCGAACACGACCACGCCGCCATGGCCGATCAGCCCGTCTTTGGCGGCGAAGGCCTCATAATCGAACGGCGTGTCGAACAACGCGGGCGGGAAATAGGCGCCGAGGGGGCCGCCGACCTGCACCGCGCGTACTGGGCGTCCGGTCAGCGTGCCGCCGCCGATGTCGTTGACGATCTCGCCCAATGTCACGCCGAACCCCGCCTCGAATAATCCGCCGTGACGGACATTGCCGGCGATCTGGATCGGCATGGTGCCGCGGGAGCGGCCGTACCCGATGGTCTGGTAACCCTCGGGCCCGTCGCGCAGGATCACCGGCACGCTGGCGAGGGTGATCACGTTGTTGATCACGGTTGGCTGGCCGAACAGGCCTTTATGCGCGGGCAAAGGCGGTTTGGCGCGGACCTGACCGCGGCGGCCCTCGAGGCTTTCCAGCAACGCGGTTTCCTCGCCGCAGACATAGGCGCCGGCGCCGACGCGCTGTTCGATGTCGAAATCGGCGTTCAGGATGCCGGCTTCGCGGGCGATTGTCAGCGCGTCATTGAACGTGGCGATGGCGTGCGGATATTCGGATCGCGTGTAGACGTAGCCTTTGGAGGCGCCGACGGCGAAGGCGGCGATGGCCATGCCCTCGATCAGGCAGAACGGGTCGCCCTCCATCAGCATGCGGTCGGCGAAGGTGCCGGAATCGCCCTCATCGGCGTTGCAGACGATGAATTTGCGGGCGCCGGTGGCCTCGGCGGTGGTTTTCCATTTGATGCCGGTGGGGAAACCGGCGCCGCCGCGGCCGCGCAGGCCGGATTTCAGCACCGTGGCGGTGGTTTCGATCGGCCCTATCGCGCGGGCTTTTTCCAGGCCAACCA
>JAYVXQ010000084.1:0-7939 GCA_043785025.1 Acetobacteraceae bacterium | reverse complement strand
ACTGGCGGCATTCGTTGCTCGCGCGGCGCTGGCCCGCGGTGATCGCGCGGACGCATCGTTTCGTCTGCGTGTCGCATGCCGTCGCCGAAACCGCGCTGCGGCGCGCGGTGCCGGAACGGTTGATCACGGTGCTGCCGATCGGGGTTGAGGTTCCCGCCGCGATACAGGCGGGGGCGCGGTCCGGCGGCTTGTTATTCACCGGCCGCTTCGTCGAGAAAAAGGGGCTGGTGGTGTTGGCCGACGCCATGCGGCGGTTGCGCGCGCAAGGCGGTATGGCGCCGCTGGTATGCGCGGGCGATGGACCGCTGCGCCCGCTGCTGGAGGCTCTGGCGCGCGACATCGTGGGGGTCAGCCTGGTGGGCTGGTTGAACCAGACGGAGATCGCGGCGGCCATGGACGCGGCGCGCGTGCTGCTGGTGCCCAGTGTGGTGGCGGCGAATGGGGACGCCGAGGGTTTGCCGAGTGTGGTGCCTGAGGCGATGGCGCGCGGCTGCGCCGTCATCGGCACCGATCAGGGCGGGATCGCCGAGGCGATCAGCGATGGCGCGACGGGGTTGCTGGTGCCCGCCGGAGATGCCGCCGCGTTGGCCGGGGCGATTGCGCGGATGATTGGGGAACCCGGCCTCGCGGCGCGGTTGGCGGAGGGGGGATTCGCGTTCGCGCGGACGCATCTGAACGCGGTCACGCAATCGGCGGCGCTGGAGCGGATTATTGCCGATGCGGCGCGGTAGGCGTCAGGCGTCGCTTTGCGCGCGCCTGGGGTTGGGGACGGTGCCAATGACACGATCGGCGGCGAGGCGCGCCAGTTCGTCCGGCTGTAACCCGAGGCGTCCGCCCAATATCGGCACATTGTCCTGACCCAATGTGGGCGCCGCGCGGCGTAACGGCAGGGGGTCCACGCCAAGGCGAAACGCGGCTGAGGATTGGTGATGCGGGCCGATGAAGGGGCGATCGACGGTCCGCCAGAAGCCGCGGGCGGTCAGATGCGGGTCGGTCAGCAGATCGAAGGGGCGGCGCGCGATGCCCGCGGCGATGGCGTGGCGTTGCAGATCGCGCATCGCGGTCTCGGCGTCACGGGATCGGGTCCAGCCAGCGATCAGAGCTTCGAGTTCGTCCTCACGCGCGTGGCGTTCGGCGCGGGTCAGACCGGCGAGGTCCTCGCGCTGTAGCAGGCCGGCCAAAGCGCGCCAGGCCGCGTCGCCGGTGACGGCGATGACGATCCAGGCATCATCATCCGTCGCATCCCCCCCCCATGGCATCCCGACTGGCGCAGCGGAAACAGCCATGCGGGCTGTGGACGGGATGGCGATTGCCGCGGCGTGGCGGGGTCGCGCCGTTGGCGGATTGGGCGATCATTTCGGGGGCGAGCAAAGGCAGCATCGCCTCCACCTGCGACAGATCGATGTTCTGACCCTCGCCGGTTCGCTGTTGATGCAATAAAGCAACGGTCAGCGCGGCGGCGGCGTTGAAACCGCCGATCGGATCGCCGTAAGCGGTCTGGTTCATGGTCGGCGGGTCGTGGGGAAATCCGGTGACGGCGGGCAGGCCCGACGCGTGCTCCAGCGTGGAGCCGTAAGCGCGGCACTCGCTCCAGGCGTTGAACGAGCCGAAGGCGGGCATCGACAGCATCACCAAATTGGGCCGGACATCTTTCAGGACGGAATAATCGAGTTTGAGTTTGCGCAGCACCTCACTGGAATAATTCTCGATCACGGCGTGCGCGCCGGCAACGAGGCGTTTGAGCAATGCCACGCCATCGGGATGCGTGAGGTCGAGGGTGACGTCGAGTTTGTTGCGGTTCATCAACTGGAACCAGGGGATTTTCTCATAGCGCTGCTCGGCGATGAAGGCGGCGCGCAGATCGGTGCCGCGCCACCAGTCCGGATATTGGCAGGCTTCCACCTTGATGATTTCCGCGCCGAGGTCGCCCAGATGACGGGCGCCGGTGGGGCCAGCCCATCCCATGGTGAGGTCGATGATCCGGATGCCGTCCAGCGGTAGCCGATCGGGCGCCGCCTGATGCGTGGGTTTGCGCGTTGGCGGGGTGCGCCAGACCGGTTCGCCGCTCGCCGCCGGGGGAGATACGCCGCCGCGTTTGGGGGGCGTGGAGCCCAGATGCAGCGGAGACGCGGGCGCTTCGAAGGTCAGGCCGCCAGAGGTGACGGGCACGAAGGCGCCGCGCTCGCGGTGGATGGATTGGCGGAGCAATTCTTCCATTGTCGGAACGACCGCCATCGGCAGTTTGCGCGCCAGGCCGCGCTCGAACCAGGCCTCGGCGGTGCGGGTCAGCCAGATCGGGCCGAAGATCGCGTCGATCGCGGCGGCGTTGGCGAGGCGGTCGGTGCTGACGGCGAAGCGCGGATCTTTGGCGAGGTCCGGCCGCTCCATCATCTCGCAGATGCCGCGCCATTGGCCGGGGGTGACGATGGTCACACCGATCAGCCCGTGTTGGGTGGGGTAGATGCCCACGGGATAGTTGCGGCCAAACACGTTGATCCCCGGCCGGACGCGTGAGGCGCCGGCATCCCAGGCGATGGCCCATTCGTATTCGGCGACGCCCAACGACGCCTCGTGCACGCTGGTGGCGGCGCGGCGGGCGCCGTCCACGCGGCCGATCAGACCGGCGACGGTCGGGATGAAGGCGGTGAGGCCGGCGAGGATCGAGGACTGGCCGTCAGTCGCCAGGATCGGCGGGCCGGCTTTGGCGCCGGTGAGCACGACGAGGCCCGCGAGCGCGCGGCAGATCGCATCCGTGGCGGCGAAATCGCGATACGGGCCGGTTTCGCCGAACCAGGAGATGGCCGTGATCGCGAGGCCCGGATGATCGGCCCGCCAAATATCATGCGATTCGCCAATGACCGCGGCTGGACGGCCGTCCAGGATGATGTCAGCACCCGCCAGCAACCCGTCAAACGCCGTTTCGGGAACGGAGCGTTTATTGATGTTGAGCCAGGCGAAATAACCGCTGTCTCCATTGACCAGAATCGGCGGCATGGCGCGCAACGGATCGCCGGTTTCCGGTTCGAGCTTTATCACCTCGGCACCGAAATCGGCGAATAATTTGCCGCAGTAATCCAGCGCGATCGACGATCCGATTTGCAGCACGCGAAAGGCGGACAGCGGCATGTCAGGGTCTCATGGTGAAGAAGGACTGGCCGGGCGTGCGCAAAGGTGCCGCCATATTGGCGAACTCGCACAGCAAGGGCCGCGTGTCGCGCGGGTCGATGATTTCCTCGATGAGAAAAGCCTCGGCCGAACGGAACGGGGACCGCATTTGGCGCAGGCGGGTTTCGATTTCCGATAGTTTCGCGGCCGGATCGTCGGCGGCGGCGATTTCGGCGCGGTAGGCGGCTTCAACGCCGCCTTCCAGCGGTAACGAGCCCCAACTGCCGGAGGGCCAGGAATAGCGGATGATCTGTTGCGTGTGCGGGACGTGCGCGCCGCCGCCGACGCCGAAGACGTTGCGGATGATGATGGCGCACCAGGGGACGGTGGATTGATGGATGGCCGAGATGGCGGCGACGGCGGCGCGCATGGTGCCGGTGGATTCCGCGTGCAGGCCGACGGCGAAACCGAAACAATCCACGAGGTGAACGACCGGCAAATGAAACGTTTGCGCGAGATCGACGAAGCGGGTGATTTTTCGCGACGCCGCGGCACCCCAGGCGCCGCCGCCGAATAACGGATCGCCCGCCAGAACGGCGACGGGCCAGCCGTCCAGACGGGCGAAGCCGGTGATGATCTGACGGCCGAAACCCTGGCCCATTTCAAAGAAACTACCTTTGTCCATCAGCGAGGCGATGATGCGGCGCATGCTGTAGGCTTGTTTCGGATCCTTTGGCACGATTGAAATCAAATGCTCGTCGCGCCGGTCGATCGGATCGGTATTCGGCGTTCGCGGCGGCAGGTCCCAGACGGAGGACGGCAGGTAGGACAGGAACTGGCGGGCGCGGGCGAAGGCGTCGTCCTCGGTGTCGACGGCGTCGTCGATGGTTCCGGCCTCGATCTGAACCGCGTGGCCGCCCAATTGCATTTTGGTGCGGGTTTCGCCCAACCGCTCCACCACCGGCGGGCCGGCGACGAAAATGGCCGAGGTGTCTTTCACCATGATCGCGTAATGACTGGCGGCGAGGCGCGCGGCACCCAGTCCGGCGACGGAGCCCAATCCAAGGGCGACGACGGGGACGCGGCCCATGTTCAGCGCGCAGAGCCACAGGCCGGAGCTTTGGCCGACGCCACCGGGCAGATTGGCATGGCCCGATGTTTCAATGGTTTTGACGGATCCGCCGCCGCCCGAGCCCTCGATCATGCGGATCAACGGCAGGCGCAGCTCACCGGCCATGCGCTCCGGCATTTGGTATTTGTCTTTGATGGAGGCGTCGGCGGAGCCGCCCCGGACGGTGAAGTCGTCGCCGAACACGACAACAGGCCGGCCGTCGATGGTGGCGCGGCCGAACACGCCATTGGCGGGCATGAAATCGATCATGGTTTTCGACTCGGCGTCATACGTCGCCTTCCCCGCGATCGAGCCAATTTCGAGGAAGGAGCCGGGGTCGGTCAGGCGCTCGATCCGCTCCCGCACCGTGAATTTACCGGCGTCGTGCTGGCGTTTAATGCGCTCGGGGCCGCCCATTTCGCGGGCGATGCGCTGGCGTTCGCGGAGTTCGGCGAGCTCGGGTTCCCAGCCGATGGGTTGATCATTCATGTTTCTGGGCTTTGGTTGGACGCGGGAGTTGATCATCGCATGTGGGGTGGGGTCAAATCTGGGCTCCAGCCCAGACCCGCCAGGAGGGCGCCGCCCTCCCCAGGGGCCTTTGGGACCTCCCGCCAAGGGGCCATGCCCCTTGCCGGATGTCCAGAAGGCCCAATGGATCCTGGGCCTTCTGGCGGGGCCCGGGGCAAAGCCCCAATTCTTCCGTCACCGCTCCGGCCAGCCCAGTACACAACTATCATTAAATCGTTAATTTTTCAGTATTTAACGATATAATAACGTTCATGCCCGAAACCCGCCCACTTATTCCTTGCTGACGCCGTTCATTGATTTTACCAAGGCCCCCGCCGGAGCCTGGCTTTCGGAGATATTTCATGACCCCTGCACCCACGATCGTCGACGAAGCGGAGCGGCTTTCGATCCTGCGGTCGTACGACGTTCTGGACACGGTCAGTGAGGAATGCCTTGACGTTATCACACGCATCGCGAGCCGGCTCACCGACTGTCCGATCGCGTTGATTTCCCTGGTCGATGAAGACCGCCAATGGTTCAAGTCCCGCGTGGGACTGGCGGCCTTGGAAACGCCACGCGATTTCGCGTTCTGCGCCCATGCGATCGCCGATCCCTCACAGGCCCTGATCGTTCCGGATGCGACGCGCGATACACGGTTCATGGATAATCCCCTGGTGACAGAACAGCCGGGGATCCGCTTTTACGCGGGCGTGCCGCTGCTGTCCGCCGAAGGTCACGCTTTGGGCACGCTCTGCGTCATCGACCATAAAGCGCGCGATCTGAGCGATGAGGATCTCAACGCGCTGTGCGGACTGGCCGGCGCGGTGATGGCGACGCTGGAATTGCGCCGCGGTAGCCGCTCGGGGCGGCTGGTCGCGCAGCAACACGCGCGGCGGGAGGAACGGTTCCATAAGGTGGTCGAGGCCGCGCCGAACGCGATGGTGATGGTGAATAACGCGGGCGTGATGGAGATGGTGAACGCCGAGAGCGAGTGGTTATTCGGCTATGACCGCACCGAAATGGTGGGACAGCCGGTGGAAATGCTGCTGCCCGGGCGGTTTCGCGCCCGGCATCCCGATCTTCGCGCCGGATTTATGGCCGATGCGCGGTCCCGCCCGATGGGGACGGGCCTGACGATGTATGGATTGCGCAAAAATGGCGGCGAATTCCCCGCAGACATCGCCATCAACCCGATCGAAACCGACGATGGCACGATGCTGTTGACGTCGATCGTCGATCTGACCGATCGCAAGCAGCGGGAAGATCTGGTCCAGGCCGCGCTAACCGAAAAGGATATCCTGCTGCGGGAAATCCATCACCGGGTCAAAAACAATCTGCAAATCATCTATAGTCTGCTGGATCTGCAATCGGCCAGGATCTCGGATCCGGCGGTCATCGCCATGTTGCAGGATAGTCAAAATCGCATTCAGTCGATGGCGCTGATCCATCAAACGTTGTACGGATCTAACGATTTCGTCAATGTCGATTTCGCGCAATTTTTGCGCACCCTGATCCCGATCCTGACCGGATCCTATGCGCGCGAACGCGAGCGGATCGCGGTGCGGCTGGACCTGCAACGCGTGCCGCTGCCGATCGACGTCGCGGTGCCCTGCGGCCTGGTAATGAACGAATTAATCACCAATGCGTTACGGCATGGATTCGGCGATGAGGACAGCGGCGAAATTCAGATCGTGCTCAATCATCGCACCGATAATCAGGTCGTTTTGTCGGTCGCCGATAACGGCTCCGGACTGCCGGACGATGTCGATATCGACACGACGGCCACTCTGGGTTTGCGGCTGGTGCGCCTGCTCGCGGATCAGGTCGGCGGCTCGCTGGTCATCGACCGCGCGCGCCCGACGCGATTCACCCTGGCGTTTCCCCTGAAACCGGCCCGGAGACAGGCATGATCCGGCCGCGCATTCTGGTGGTGGAGGATGAGCGCATCGTGGCGCTGCATCTGCGGCAGAAGCTGACGGCTCTGGGTTATGAGGCGCCGCTGGCGGTCGCGAGCGGCGAGGCCGCGTTGGGGCAGATCGAGCAGTCGCGGCCCGATCTGATCCTGATGGACATCAATCTGGAGGGCGCGCTGGACGGGATCGAGGCCGCCGCGCGCATTCCCCCGGCGTATCATATTCCGGTCGTGTATCTGACGGCCTATTCAGAAAATACGACATTGCAACGGGCTTGCGCGACCAATCCGTATGGGTATCTTCTGAAACCATTTTCCGAGCGGGATTTGCACGCGACGATCCAGACCGCGTTGGCGCGCAGCCGGACCGAGGCCGCCGGCCGCGCCGCCGACGCCAGCCGCCGCCACGCCGAGAAACTGGAAACGGTGGTGAAAATGTCGGCGGGCCTCGCGCATGAGTTCAACAATCTGCTGACGGTCATATTCTTCAACCTGGAAACCCTGGGCGATCAGACCGCGGGCGATCCGGAAATGTCCGAGATCATCGAAACGACGATGGTCGCGGCCGTGCGGGGCGAAACGCTGATCCGCAAGTTGATGACATTCTCGCAACAGCAGCCGATCACGCCGCGCGATGTCTCTATCCCCGCCTTCGTGCAGCACATGATCCCGGTCCTGAAAACCGCTGTTGGCGATGCGATCACGATCGCGGTGTTTCTGCCCGCCGGCCTCTGGACGATTCGCGCCGATGAGGAGGAATTTGGACGGGCGCTGGTGAACCTGGCCGACAACGCCCGTGACGCGATGCCGGGCGGGGGTTGTGTGACCATCACGGGCGGCCACGTGACGATCGCGGCGGACGATCCCCGCGCCGTCAACGGCGCCGCCGTTGGGCCTTATGTGACGCTGAGCGTGACGGACACGGGCACCGGGATGACCGATCCGGTGGCGTCGCGCGCGTTTGAGCCGTTTTTCACCACGAAGCCGTTCGGTCAGGCGGTCGGGCTGGGATTAAGCCAGGTGTTCGGGTTCGTGCGCCAGGCCGGAGGGCATGTCACGATCGAGAACGTCGCACATGGCGGAACCGCGTTCACGCTGTTCCTGCCGGCGGTGGGCATCGCATCGGAGGCGGTGCCCGGCCAGAGCATCGTCCGATCACGGGGCCACATCTGATCGGATTAAGACGCTCGCTAAAACAAATACTATATACCCGGGTTTCGTGGAAATCCGGGTATACGCGCCCAGGGTTGGCGTGGCGGCGGGCGCGAAACCAAAACGATACCCGGATTTCTGAATGATCCGGG
>JAYVXQ010000083.1:0-8008 GCA_043785025.1 Acetobacteraceae bacterium | reverse complement strand
CCAGCGACACGCTCGCCGGCGCGATTTCGTCCGATTTTCGTAACGATCAGCTGCGCGGCGAGCTGGAACAGGCGGTCAACACCGCCGAATCGGCGAACCAGGCGAAATCGTCCTTCCTCGCGAACATGAGCCACGAAATCCGCACCCCGATGAACGCGGTTCTCGGCCTGACCAACGATGTGCTGGAAGGCCCGCTGCTGCCGGATCAGCGCTCGACGATCGAGACCATTCGCGGCGCCGGTCACACGCTGATGCAACTGTTGAACGATATTCTCGACCTGTCGAAACTCCAGGCCGGACGCATGACGTTCGACCGCGCCACGTTCTCCCCCGCCGCCCTGACCCGGGAGGTGACGACGCTGCTGCGCGCGCAGGCGGTCGGCAAATCGATCACGCTCACGATGTCGCGCCAGCCGGAGGACGGGATGAACGCCATCGGCGATGTCGGCCGCCTGCGGCAGATCCTGCTGAACCTCACGGCCAACGCGATCAAGTTCACCCTGAAGGGCGGCGTGGACATCACCCTCGACATCGCCCCCGGCACCGGCGGTCATTGCATCACCTGGACTGTGCGCGACACCGGGATCGGGATCCCGGCCGACCGCCTGCCGCTGTTGTTCGAGGAGTTCGTGCAGGCCGATAATTCCATCACGCGCCGCTTCGGCGGGACGGGGCTTGGCCTCGCGATCAGCAAGCAACTGGTCGATCAAATGGGCGGTGTCCTGCATGTCAGCTCGGAATTTGGCACCGGATCGGTGTTTACCGTGACGGTGACGCTGCCGGCGGCCGAGGCCACGCGCGGCGCGCGCGAACCCTCCATCGAACACGAGGCCTCCGCGTTCGAGGCCTGGCTGATCGCGCGCCCGACGCGTCCGCGCATTCTGATCGCCGAGGATAATCTGACCAATCAACTGGTGGTGCGCCGTTTCCTGGAACGGTTGGGCGTCGAGATCGAGGTCGTGGGCGATGGCCAGGCGGCGGTCGCCGCGGCGATCACCGGCCACCACGACATGATCCTCATGGATATGCAGATGCCGGTGATGGATGGGTTGACGGCCACACGGGTCTTACGCGCGCGCGGAGGCCGTCTGGCCCGCATTCCGATCATCGCCTTGACGGCGAACGCATTCCCCGAGGACATCGCGGCCTGCAAGGACGCGGGCATGGACGATTTCGTGTCCAAGCCGATTGCCGGCCCCCGGCTTCGGCTGTCGATCCGCGCGGCGATCGACCGGTTCGAGGCCGCTGCACTCGCCGGCACCTGAACCGGATCGGCCGCGAAGGATACTCCTCCGCATCATGCCCTGATCCATCCCGCCGGCCGGGCACCGCTGACTGACGAAGACCATGCGAACGCTGCTTTGAACGGCTCCGCCCGCCCCATTGTCAATCAGTTTGAGCGCGCTCCCGACACCGCGCGTAGGCGATCGTAGACCGCTTAATACCAGCGCGCCTGATTGGCGGGCGGCGGCGCGCGAAACTAAAAGGCGATACCGGCGCCGATTGAGCCATCAAAGATAGGTCAATCATAAAGCGCGATGGTATAACGTATCAGCAACCGATCGGGAGCCATATCTGAGCGGATAAAATGATCCCCAAAACATTGAAAACGAGCGGTTGTGGAGAGCAAACCCGAACAGAAACCGCGCCTACTGTACCGACGCCAGCGACGCCGGGACCGATGCACAAACCCCGTTGAAAGACGACACGATTTGCGCCGGGGTGTTGGCGATCAGCGAAATCCCCTTCCCTTTCTTGAGTGTCGCCAACGAGGCCGCGACATAGGCCCGCGCGGCCGCCGGTGTGTTCCCCGTGTAATAAATCGTCGACACCGAAATTCCCTGGGCGCGGGCCGCGGCCGCCTGCCCTTGCGCCATCGTCAGCAGATCGCTGTCGGTGCAAAGCGTCGGGCAGACCGGAGGCGCACTTCTCGGACGCGGGTTAGACCAGCCGCCCAGATATTGGACATTCCCGTCCGCCACTGAGTAAAGCAGGCTTGGCACGGCGATCGGAAGCCCATCGGTCACGATCACGATATCCTTCGGCGTCGCGCCCAATTTCGGATCGCTGAATTGCTGGATCGCGGCGTGAACCCCCGCGGCGATGTTGGCCCCGCCGCACGCGGGCGCGGCGCCAACCCCACACGGGGCAAGAGTCTTAATTTGCGCGACATGCACATCGTAATTCGCTATGGCCGGGAGCAAAGTCTGATGTACGTAACCATGAGCCGTGAACGACATCACACCGAATTGCGAGTTCGGATGCGCCGAGGCCGTGACGCAATCCAGCGCGGCGATATCCACCGCCTGCTGCTGCGACATCATGGCGCTGAACAATATGCTCAGGTCGTTCACCATGATCGTGTTGAACGGCTGCCCACTGAAGGATGTCGCCACCACCGCCGCCGTCAAATCCCGCGTCGGCATGCCCATGATGCCGCCAAAAAACAGCCCGACCGGATTGCCGTTGGCGATCGTGTTCACACCCGTCACCTGGACCGAGTTTGGCGAAGTCCCCGCGCTATCCGATAGGCTGGTGAATTTCGAGGTCGAGGCATTCCAATTGCCCAGTACGACATTCGGAGCCGGCACCACGACCCCATAATGCCCGGTTGGATCGTTGGCACCGGCGAAATTTTGCGCGGCGGCGATCACCGTCTTATCGCTGCCCGTGGTATAATAATCCGCCAGATGATTACCCGCCGCCAGGGCCGCCGCCTCCACCGTCTGGCGCAACAGAATATTGCGATAATGGAAGTTCGCCGAATCCGCCGCCAGCATTCCAAACCACATCAGCACCGGCAGCATCAACGCCAGCAGCAGCGTCACCGCTCCCCGCCGGGCTCCCCGCCGGGCTCCCCGCCGAGATGTCGTCCTCGCGTCACCGCGGAACAATCCGATCACGGGCACAACCCCTCTTTCATGACCACGGCGGTCGCGGAGATCGTCTTACCGGTAAACACATGCATGACATCCGCGATCGCCGCCGCCGAGCCATTCGTCGAAATCGTCACCGTCACACTGGGCACCGCGCAATCCTCGGTCGTCGTCACCGAAAAACTCGCCCATGTCGGCAGACCCGCACAGGCATAATATTCCGCCTGGCTGGAGCTGAGCGTGGTGCCGCAACTCGTGGTCGACGTATTATTGGTATACGAAATCGGTCCATTCGCGAGATTTTTAATCTGCCCCGTCGATATCAGCCGGCCGGTGAACTGGGCCGAAATCTGCATGGCGGACATGGTGAAGAACACCGCGCACAGTGAAACGAAACCAAACACCACCATCAACAACGGCATGGCCACCAGCACGAATTCCAGCGACGCCAAACCCTTCCGGGCCCGCGCGAGGTCACGAACCCCGGCCAGAAACGATCCCAGAAACGATCGCGGCCGCGCGGCTGGTCGCGAATTTCGACTGTCCCATCGCGCCGCCGCCAATCGTCCGGCCGCACTCCTCCCAAACAGTCCGCCCCTAATGCTCAGGGCCATTGAAAAGAAATCCTTTATTGAAGCACGGCAGTCTAGCGGGGATTTATTGCCGAACGGTTTCATCTTCCTCGTCAGGTGATCCCCGGCGCGCGATGCCGTTACACTCGGACCACCGGCGGGACGCGCGCCATGTCCACGATCACCTGCCTCGGCACGATCCGCATCGCCGAGCGGCCCAACCTGCTATGGGTCGCGCTCGAAACCAATGAGGGTCTGACGGGCCTCGGCGAAACCTTCCGCGGCGCCCAGGCGGCCGAGGCGGTGCCGCATGAACAGATCGCCCCCTGGCTGATCGGGCGCGACTCCCGCCCGATCGAAGGCGTATCGAGGCACCTCACCACCCCCTATCTGGGCTTCCACGGTGCCAGCGCTGAAATCCGCGCCGCCAGCGCCGTCGACATCGCGCTATGGGACCTGATGGGCCGCCGCCACGGCATTCCCGTGCACGAGGTTCTGGGAGGCGCGTCGCGCACCGAAATCCGCGCCTACAACACTTGCGCCGGCTATGCCTACAACACCGCGGGCGTCGCGCGCCGCGCGGTCGGCGCCGGGGAAAATTCGTCCAGCCCCTACGACGATCAGATCGCGTTCTCCCGCGACGCCGGCGCTTTGGCCGAAAGCCTGCTGAGCGAAAACTTCTCCGCCATGAAAATCTGGCTCTTCGACGTCTTCGCCGACGCCGGCGGCAACCAATTGATCACCCTCGCGGACCTTAAAACCGGGCTGGAACCGTTCTGGAAAATCCGCGCCACCGTCGGCGATACGATCGAGGTGATGGCCGAATTGCACAGCCTGTGGAGCACCACCGCCGCCAGCCGCATCTGCCGCGCGTTGGAAGACTACAACATCCTCTGGGCTGAGGACCCGATCCTGAAAATGGACGACGTCCAGGCTCTGGCGGACCCCCGGCGGCAAACGCGCACGCCGATTTGCGGCAGCGAAACCCTGGCCGGCACCGTCCCGTTCCGCGACCTGCTGGCCGCGGATGCGATCGATTTCGTCATGCTGGACCTCGCCTGGTGCGGCGGCCTGACCGAGGGCCGGAAAATCGCCGCTTTGGCCGAGGCCTACGCGAAGCCGCTCGCCCCGCATGACTGCACGGGGCCCGTCACCCTGTGGGCTGGATCGCAGCTTGGCATTCACACGCGGGCGGCGATTTTTCAGGAGGTCGTGCGCGCCACGCTCGCCACCTGGTATCGCGATCTGGTGACCGATCTACCGGTCATCCGCGACGGCATGTTGCAAGCGCCGGAGGCCGCCGGCATCGGCACATCGCTACGGCCGGAGGTTCGCCTGCGCGACGACGCCACCATCCGCGTCACTGGCACGCCATAGCCTGAAACGACCATCCTCCAGACCGGCCAGGACGGCGCGCGAAACCTTTTCGCGCACCGCACATGATAATTTAACGAAACGAAAACTGCTGATACCCGCCTTTGGCGACCTCATCCGTTTTCCGCCGGTAATGCACGCCATTCCCGTTATACCCGAGCACGCGGCGCACGGTCCGGCCATCGACGTTACGATTGACGCCGGTCTGCCACGAATCGACCTTGGACGACAGCAAAGGCTCCGCCGCCTTGATCACCGTCTGAGTCCACGCCTCCACCTGTTCCGGCCGCGTCTCCACATGGGTGAGCTTGTGCTCCCGCATGAACCGCAACATGCCCGCCTGAAATTCCACGCTGTGTTCGATCGCCTGCGGAATATTGCCGCGCGCGGTATGCGGCCCCAACACCATCAGCATATTGGGAAACCCCTCGGCGAGCATGCCCAAAAACGTGCGCGGACTGTCCGCCCATGCGTCCTTGAGCCGGATGCCATTGGTACCCCGTATGTCGATGCGATCGAACGCGCCGGTGACACCGTCAAAGCCAGTGGCATAAATCAGAATGTCGAATTCATGCTCCCGCTTCGCCGTCCTGACGCCGTTTTCCGTGATACATTCGATCGGCTCATCCTTGATGACATCGACCAGAGTGACGTTATCCCGGTTATAGGTTTCGAAATACCCGCTCTCCAGCGGCACGCGGCGCGCGCCAAACCCATGATCCCTGGGGATCAGTTTCTCCGC
Organism: Acetobacteraceae bacterium; assembly: GCA_043785025.1. GTDB lineage: Bacteria > Pseudomonadota > Alphaproteobacteria > Acetobacterales > Acetobacteraceae > Rhodopila. The sequence goes on along the minus strand of JAYVXQ010000083.1, from coordinate 2,444 downwards.
CACCGCCGGGTCCGTCACGCGCTGACGAATTTTCCCCGCGATGAAGGCGCTGATGGCGGCATTGGCTTTCTCATCGACCAGAATGTCGCGGAAATTGCCCATCCAGATGCCGAACCCCGGCTCCCCATACAGCTTCTCCCAAAACGCCTCCCGCTCGGCCTCGGGCACGTCCAGAGTGCGCCGCGGATCGGCTTCATGGATGAACCAACTGGGTGTGCGTGCACAATGCGCGTAAATTTCCTCGTAACGCGTTTTGATCTCCTCCATCTCCGCCTTGCTGATTTTGGAATTATGCAAGGGCGCGGCCCAATTCGGACGCCGCTGAAACACCGTCAGCTGCTTCGCCTGCCTGGCGATTTCCGGAATCGCCTGGATCGCCGTCGCACCCGTGCCGATCACGCCGACCCGCTTGCCGGTGAAATCCACCGGCGTGTGCGGCCAGCGCGCCGGATGATACGCGGGCCCCTTGAACGTTTCGCGGCCCGGAATCGCCGGCAGCGTATACGCTGACAGAATCCCGATCGCCGTGAACAAAAACCGCGAGCGGGCTTTCTCGCAACTCGCCAACGTCACGGTCCAGTGGTTCCCCGCGTCATCCCAGTGCGCGGCGGTCACCGTGCTTTGAAACCGGATGTCGCGGCGCAAATCGAACTTATCGGCGACAAGATTGAGATATTCCAGCGTGTCCGGTTGGGCCGAAAAATGCTCTTTCCAATCCCATTCCCGCATCAACTCCGGCGAGAACGAATACCCATAAGTCCAGCTTTCTGAATCGAAACGCGCGCCGGGATAACGGTTCCAATACCACGTGCCGCCGACATTCGTTCCGGCTTCGAACACCAGCGCGGTCATTCCCATTTCGCGCAGCCGATACAGCATGAACATGCCGGAAATTCCGGCGCCCACCACGATCGCGTCAACCTCCGCGATCCCGTCCGAACCCCGTCCCGCCGCCACGCTGTGCGTATCTGGCATGATATTTGTATCCCTTGTTCCGACCACGCGGCCGCGGTGCCATTGTCACCGGACGGTATCGCCTGAACCGGATCCGCCGCAAGCGTCAGCCCCGAAAGGCCAACCCAATGCAATTCAACCACGTCGCCAATCGCCTGAACCCGGTCTTCTTCGACACCGTCGTCGCGTTGTTCAAAACCAAACTCGGCTTCATCGAACTCCGCCGCACCGAACGGTCGATTTGGATGCGCCAATCCGGCGCCAACGTCGACCTGCAATTCAGCCGCGGCGCCTCCGATCACCGCGACGCCGACAAACTCCGTTCCCAGATCGCCTTCCTCAGTGAAACTCCCAAAGCAGCACTGGACGATCTCGCCGAATGGTGCGGCGCGCACGGCATGCCGGCAACGGTCGGTGCCTATTCCGACCGCGAGTTTTACCTCGACTCGCCCGCCGCCTTCGTCGATTTCGTGATCGAGGCGATGACCCCCGACCTCGCGGAGTACGGGGTTATACCGCCGCCCGCCCACCATCCACGAACAGATTGACCCCGTTGATGTAACGGCCCGCGTCGGAGCACAGCAGCATCGCCGCCCCCACCAGATCGTCCGGCGCGCCGAGGCGTCCCGCCGGAATGCGTTGCGCCAACGCCTCGCCCTCGGTCGCCATCTGATCCCGGTTGCGCGCCGTCAGAATCGCGCCCGGCGCCAGATTGTTCACGGTGACTCCGCGCCCGCCATACTGGCGCGCGAGACTCCGGCTCCAGTTCAACTGCACCGCTTTGGTACCCGCGTAAACGAACATCGCGGGATGCGGACGTTCCTGCTGTACACTGCCGATCGTCACCACCCGACCCCAACCGCGCTCCGCCATCGGCGGGATCAGGGTTTGCAACAATTCCATCGTCGTTCGCAAATTGACCGCGATCTGACGATCGAAATGATCGCGCGAGATGGTTTGAAAATCCTCGGGCAATTCGATGGAGGCATTCAGCACCAGAATATCGATGGGCGACCAGGCGGTGACGGCGGCGGCGAGATGCGCGCCCGCGTCGTCTTGCGTGAAGTCCTGACCGAACGCGGCGGCCGTCCCGCCCATTGCCTCAATCGCTTGCACCACGGCGGCGGCATCCGCGGTTTCCTCCGTTGTGCCCGCGTGATGCACCGCGACCGCGGCGCCGGCGCCTGCCAATGCCTGGGCGATGGCGCGCCCGATTTCGCGGCGGGCGCCGGTCACCAAAGCAACGCGGCCGGTCAGGCGGAAGGCGGCGAATGGATCGGTCATTGTCGGGATCCTTGAAGCGATGGGGCGGTTAGAAGTGCCCATTCAACGTCGGTGCCGCAAGCACCACATCGGGGTTTCACCCCAAAACCCCACCAGAAGGCTCTGCCTCATACGCGCTAAAATAAAGCTTGACCCGGCTCGACTCGCCGCGATTCTGAGATCGGATGCAAAACACAGCACCCATCGATCCCGACCAGTTCGCCGCG
>JAYVXQ010000082.1:0-23465 GCA_043785025.1 Acetobacteraceae bacterium | reverse complement strand
CGACGGCGGGCGTGCCGAACCTGATCGATACGGTGTGGGGTTGCGGTTACATCCTGCGCGAGCCGCAAAGCCCGTCGGCGGTGAGCCCGCTTGCCGGGGTGTATCAGGAGCCGAACCAGGCGGCGGCGTGAGGGGATAAAGGGGATCCGCACCCCATGCGCGCCTTGCCCTTGATCGCGACGATCTGCTGCCTGGTGGGTGGCGGGTCCTCGCACAAGGCGGCAGGGGCTGAACCGGCCAATGTCTGCGAGGAAGCGGCTCTGAGCCGCGAGGAGATGGCGGGATTGCCGGCGGGCTTGCTGCTGGCGATCGGACGCGTCGAAAGCGGGCGGTGGGATGAGCGTCTGGGCCGCGTCGCCCCCTGGCCCTGGACGATCAACGCCGCCGGTCACGGCATGCGGTTCGAGACCAAAGACGACGCGATCCGGGCGGTGAAGAGTTTGCAAGAGGCGGGCACGCGCTCGATCGATGTCGGCTGTTTCCAGATCAATTTGCTGCATCATCCCGCCGCCTTCCCAGACCAGGAGGACGGCTTCGATCCCGCCGCCAACGCCCGTTACGCCGCCCGGTTTCTGGGCTTGTTGTTCGCGCGCGGCGGGACGTGGGAAAGCGCCGTCGCGGCGTATCATTCAGCCGATCCGGTGCGCGGTTTCGCGTATCGGCAATTGGTGTTCGCGTCGTGGACGCCGATGAACGCGCCGGCGCGCGCGGTTCCGCCACCGTTCCTGGCCATCGCGCCACCACGCCCGCCGATGCCCACGGTGGTGGCGGGCGTCCACATCTGGACGCCCATGGGTTCCGGCGTGCGCGTGGTGGTGATGCCGGGATCGGAGGGGACGCCGTCCGAGGTTCCGGTGGTCGCGCCCGCGATGCCGGGCGTGTTGATTGGGCGGCCGCCGGCTGGCGCGGCGCTGTCCGTCATGCGGCGGCCGTAAGCGCGTGCGCGGGTCGCGGAACGCATTGCCTCAGGGCCAGCGCGAAGGCCGCCGCCGCCGTGATCGCGGCGACCATCAGGCCGCCGTCGATCGACAGGTTGCCGGACAGCAGCGGGCCGAGAAAGACCGCTGTCATCAGGACGATCGGTGGATTTTGGCTTTTGCTGAGCCAGACCAACGCCGCGAAGACCAGCATCAGGTCGTAGAACATCATGACGGGCACGGCGATCGGCGTCGCCGCCAGCAAGATCGCGGCACGCACCGGCAACGGCGCGCGGTTGGCCCGCCAGGTCCAGGCAACGATCGCCGCGGCCGCCACGACAACGCCGATCTGAGCGATGACAGCGGCCTCCCGCCCCACGCCAAGCACCATCAGCACGCCATAGGGGCTGGTCAGGCCATGCATGAAAATCGCCTCGGCGGCGTAAACATGCGCGGCGTTGGCGGCGGCGGTGAAGAACGCCTGCCAGGTCGCGAGACCGAAGACGGCGACGGAGGCGGCGGTCAGCGACAGGACGGAGATGACGGCGCCAATCATGGCGCGGCCATGCAACCCGGCGACCAACGCCACCGGGATCAGCAAACCAAAATGCGGTTTATAGCACAGCGCGCCGAAACACAGGCCCGCGAGCAGCGGCCGCCGGTCGATCCAGGCGAGGCCGGCGGTGAACAGAGCGGCGGTCAGCAGCGCGTTCTGGCCGGTGCCGATCGCCCACCAAAAACCCGGAAACGCGAGATATATGATCAGAGGCAGATCGCGGCGCGCGAGGCGGAGAGCGGCCAGGCAGGCAATGCCCGACAGCGCCTGAAACACGACGAACGACACCAGATAGGGCAGCCGCGCCAGCAGGGAGCACAGCAGCAAAAACACCGGCGGATAATAGAAGTAGTTATAGGGAACGCCGATGCCGGCGGCGCCCTGCTCGGCGGCGTGATGCGCCACGCGGTCATACGCGAGCCAGGGTGTCCCCGCGTTGGCGAGCGTGCCCGCGGCGTGGAAACTGACGAAATCGGTGCTGTTGGGCTGATCCAACGGAACGATCAGGCCATGCGCGCCGGCGGCGAGAAAGATGAACAAAGCGCACTCGGTCACCGCCAGAATGGTGGCGGCGGTGAGCACGCGCTTGCGTGAGACGGGTCGCGATCCGATGCGCATCGACGTGGTATTTCATGATGTGTTTTGCGGTTTGGTTTCCGGCGCGAGGTTTGGCGAAAAACGCCAACATTGCGAAATATTCATCTCGCGGTGATTTTTCCCCGGACTGAAACCAGCAGGTAACCACCCGCATGGTGATTTGTGTCTGCGCGAGTTCGGACGGCACAAACCGGGCGATCGCATTTGGGCATAGCATCTATGGGAGTTTATCATGATTGAATATGTGAAGACCTGGCTGGAACTGAAATTCGACCGGCGCGCCGTGACGGCGTTGGAATATGGCCTGATCGCGGGCGTCATCGTCGCCACGATCGCCGTCGGCTTCACCCTGCTGTCGCAGAACCTGTCGACCAAGTTCTCCAACATCGGCACCAGCCTCTGATATCTCTGGCCTCCCTTGTGGAAGCCGGCCGGGCGCGGTGGCGAAATTCGCCGCCGCGTTCTTCGGCGTCCAACATCTGACCATCGACGCAACGAGGCGCGGGATGCACGTCGAGCTTTCACAGTCCTGGTCTATGGCGATGATCATCGCGAGCGCGGTCTTGCTGGTGCTCGCGGCTGGTCATGATATCGCGTCGCGTACCGTACCGAATTGGATGTCGGCGGTCATCGCCGTGTTTGGCGTGGTGGCGGCGTTCGCGTCCGATCGGCTGCTGATCAGTATTAGTTTCGGTATCGTGATTTTCGTCGCCGCCGCGTTATGCTGGCGGCGCGGCTGGATGGGTGGCGCGGATGTCAAGTTGCTTGGCGCCATCGCGATCGTTCTGCCGCCTCAGGTCGTTTCGACGTTCGTGATCGCGATGTCGATCGCGGGCGCCGTTCACGCCGTCGCTTATATGATGGCGGGCCGGGTGGTCCGCCCTCCCCCACCCGCGCCGGCGCAGCGCGTGGTGCCCCGAACACTGGTCTGGCGTGCCCTGCGCGCCGAACGCTGGCGGATCAGCCGCCGCGGACCATTGCCTTACGTCTGCGCCATCGCTTTCGGTTTCCTTTTCGTCCTCTGTAACGGAGCTACGCCATGATCGTGCGCGTCGCGTTCTTCATTCTCATGTCCATGGGCCTGATCGGCTTTGGCACCGTCGCGTGGATCACCACGCGGCCGACCGCGAACGCGGAAGCCCCGCCGATCACCAAGCTGGTGCTGGTCGCGGGTCTGCCGATCCCGGGCGGCAGCCTGATCACGGCGGAAGCGCTGCAGGTGCGGGAAATTCCGGCCGCCGAGCTGACCAAGGAATACAACCTGGATACACCCGACATTCGCCGCGGGCTGATGGGCGCGATGGTCAAGCGCAATTTGACCGTCGGCGAGGCGATCCGCAGCGACGATCTGATGCGTCCCTCCGATCATGGGTTCATGGCGGCGGTGCTGTCGCCGGGCACCCGGGCGGTGACGATCACTCTGGACGCCGCCAGCGGCGCTTCGGGTCTGGTGTGGCCGGGCGATCGGGTCGATCTGATTTTGACACAGATGAATAACGATCCCTCGACCCCGATCGGGCGGCGCATCAGCGCGCACACCGTGCTGTCGAACGTGCGTGTCGTCGCCGTCGACTCTCAATTGGTCTCGGGCGCAAACAGAAACCCCAACGCAAACCTTGATAGCGCAAACCGGACCGTGACGTTGGAAGTCGACGAGGAGCAGGCGCAAAGAGTGTCCGTTGGGACGCGGCTTGGACGGCTTTCGGTTTCGGTGCGCGCGGCGAACTTGCTGGCGGGACACATGAAAGCGGAAACAAGACGGGACGCGACCTTCGCATCGGACATTCTGCCCGATTTTTCGGAAAAACCCATGCCAGCCCGTCCGGTCACCCCGGCGGTGGTCATGGCCCCGGCCCCAACGCCGATCGAACCACCCATGCGGGTCTTCTCCGGCCCAAATGAAGCCAAGGAATTCAAATTCTGATGCGGATGCTCGCTGGCAAAATACTGGAACTCAGCGTCGCGCTTTCTGTCATGACCTCGTCCGCGGTAATCGCGGGCGAGGTTTCGGCGTTACCGACCGGTCGAGAACCGGTGGTCAGGCTGGCGCAGGCCGCGCCGCCTTTGCCCGGACAGGTTCAATTGCCGGGACAGGCGCAGGGTCAGGTGCAGATCCAGGATGTGGCGCCGCAAAGCGGGACGCAGGCCGCGCCGGCGGGGTTGCCACCGATCGGCATGCAGCAGGCCGGCGGTCAGCCCGCGCCGTCGTCTGCCCCGGGGCTGTCCTCGGCGCAGGCGCAGGCGCAAAACCCGGCCTCCGAAATTCCCAAACCATTCCATGGCTCGATGACGTTCGAGGCCGGTGGCGGAAAGATCCTCACACTGACATTGCCGGCGGCGAATATTTACGTCGCCGATCCGAAAGTGGCCGAGGTGCGGCCCGCGAGTTCCACCAGCCTGTTCATCTTCGGCGTTGGACCCGGCCATACGACGGTCGCCGCGGTCGATGGATTGGGACGCCTGCTGGCGGATTACCAGATCACGGTGAAACCCTCGGGCTTCGCGGCGCGGGAGGTGCAGCAGACGATTTCGCGGCTGATCCCCAATGGCCGCGTCCAGGTGCGCACGCAAGGCAAAGGCCTGTTGCTGACCGGCACGGTCGCCAATGCCGCGGACGCCGCGCAGGCGGTGACGGTCGCCAAAGCCTATGCCTCGGGCGACGGGGTGTCGATCGACAACGAGTTGACCATCACGTCGCCGTCGCAGGTCACCTTGATGGTACGCATCGCCGAGATGAAGCGCAGCATCGCGCGCAATATCGGCGTGAACTGGAACGCCGGCAGTTTCTTCGGCAAAATCTCCTCGGGCGCGCCCTTGTTGGCCGCCGCTTACGGATCCGGGGCGTGTCTGGCGACCGGCAACCGCGGCCCCTGCTTTGACGCGACATTGCAGGCGCTGGCGAAAGATGGCCTCGCGCATATCCTCGCCGAGCCCAATCTGACGGTCATGAGCGGCCAGCCCGCCTCGTTCCACTCGGGCGGTGAATATCCGATCCTGGTCGCCAACAGCAGCGGCGGCGGCACCACCATCTCGGTCACCTACAAGCCGTATGGCGTGCTGCTGTCGTTCGTCCCCACGGTGATGAGCGACGGGCGGATCAACCTGCATGTGAAACCGGAGGTGAGCCAGCTCGATACCGCGAACACGGCGGTCTCGACGACCACGGGCAACACCAATCTCGTGACGCCGTATACCACTGTACGCCGCGCCGAAACCACGGTGGAACTCGGCAGCGGCGAGAGTTTCGCCATCGCCGGGATGTTGCAGACCTCAAACAGCGACGCGAATTCCGGCATTCCAGGTTTGGGAGAAGCCCCCGTGATCGGCGCCTTGTTCAATTCAAACACGCTGGCGCGCGAGCAGACCGAACTGGTGATCGTGGTGACCCCCGTACTGGTGCAACCGGTGAAAAACATGGCGCAACTGCAAATTCCGGGCGACGGCTATAAGCCGCAGAACGATTTCAATCGCCTGCTGCTGCGCCGCCAGACCCCGAACGCGGATGGCTCCGTGCTGCCCCGTCCGCTTGGTCAGGCTGGCTTCATCGTTCGATAAGGAGCGCCCATATGCGACACATCGCGAAAACATTATGCGCCGGTTTGACACTCAGCCTGCTCTCTTTGGCCGGCTGCGATCAGATCGACCCGCTGACCCGGCCTTACGTGTGGAAGCCGACCGATATCAATCGTCACAACATCGCCGCGATGGCCGCGCGGCCCGCCGATCTGGTGCATGGCCGCGGCACAGCGCGTCATAACGCCGCGGGCGAGGCGATCGGCATCGAGCGGATCAATACCGGCAAACCGATCGGTTTGCTGAGCGCGACCGGTGGTCCTGGCGGAGGAACCTGAACACCATGCCCCCCGAAGACGGTCGTATGAACTTATCGAGCCTCTCGTCCGCCGGCGATCAAAGCGCGGGCCGCCACGACAGGCCCTCGTTGATCGGGTTCCTGGTCGACGCGAAAACCGAGGAAGCGATCCGGGAGGGGTTGGCGGACGCGACCAGCGAAACATTGGATCTTCGCCGCGGCGGCATTCGCGCCGCGATCGTGGCGATGCAAAAAACCGCGACGCCGCGCGTGCTGGTGATCGACATCACCGGCGATGAGCAGCCCTTGAGCGCGTTGAGCGAGTTGGCGCATGTCGTCGAGCCCGACGTGACCGTGCTGGTCGTGGGCGAGGTGGAACACGCCGATTTCTACCGCGAGATCACCCGCGGCATGGGGGCGGCGGATTACCTGAGCAAGCCGGTCACACGCGACCGCGTGGTGCGTCATTTCGGTCCCTTCGTGCAAGGCAACGTGTTCGCCACGCCGGCGATGTTGGGCGGGCGCGCGGTCGCCATCACCGGGGTGCGCGGCGGCGTCGGCGCGACGACGATCGCGGTCAACCTCGCCTGGCATTTCGGCGTCGGCATGCGCCGCCATACCGTGCTGCTGGATCCGGACACCCATATGGGCGCCACCGCCTTCCTGCTGAACATTCAGCCGGGACCGGGACTGCGCATGGCGCTGGAGGCGCCGGACCGGATCGACAGTCTGCTGGCCGAGCGCGCGGCGCAGCCGGCCGCCGATCGATTGCATGTGCTGGCCGCCGAGGAGAAAGTCTCCAACCACGCCAACCATGCCCCCGGCGCGGCGTCCGCGCTGCTGAAGGCATTGCGTAACCGGTATAACTTCATCATCGCCGATGTCCCCTTCGGACCGGTGCCGCTGTATCGCGACCTGCTGGACATCGTCGATCAGCGGATCCTGGTGATGGATCCCTCGCTCGCCTCGATCCGCGACACGGTGCGGCTTCTGGGACTACCGAAAGGCGCGGGTCAGGATCAACGCGCGGTCGTCGTGCTCAATCGCATGGGCCAGCCCGGCGGACTGACTCGCAAGCAGGTCGAGGAGGCGTTGAAGATGAAGGTCGACGTCGCCATTCCTGATTTGCCACGCCAGGTCGGCGCCGCGGCGACGTTGGGGGAGCCGGTGATGGCGACCTCCAAAGGGTTCCGCGACGGGATCATCGACATCGTCAGCCAGGTCGCCTCGGTCCGCCTGCTGGATGGCGCCGGCGACGGACCGGTCGCATCCGCCACGCAGACAAAACGTTCCATGTTCTCATTCCTCCGGCGTAAATCATGATCACCGTCAACGTCCCGACCTTCGGCCGCCGCACGCAACCCACACCGGCGCAAATCGCCGCGCAACAGGACCGCCCGCCGGAAAGCCTGGTCGATCTGATCGCCAGCGGATCGCCGATCACCGAGGAAATCGTCTCGGAACTGCGCAACGCCTGTCTGTCGCGGCTCGATCCCAACATCGTGGCCGCGATGCCGGCCGAGCGGCTGATCCTGGATGTCGAGCGGCTGGTGTCGGAAATCGCCACCGAGCGGCGCTTTCAGTTGAACGCCCGCGAACAGCATATCCTGGCCAACGAGCTGGTGCACGATATCACCGGCCTCGGTCCGCTGGAGCAGTTGCTGGAGGACGACAGCATCGCCGACATCATGGTCAACGGACCGAACCGCACCTTCATCGAAAAAGGCGGCAAGGTGACGATGGCCACCATTCAGTTCCGCGATACCGCGCATCTGATCAATATTTGTCAGCGCATCGCCGCGGCGGTTGGCCGGCGCATCGACGAATCGAGCCCCATGGTCGATGCCCGATTGAAAGACGGCTCCCGCGTCAACATCGTCTTCCCGCCGCTGGCGCTGGAAGGGCCTTACCTCTCCATCCGTAAATTCGGCAAGAAACCGGTCGATTTCGGGCAGTTGATCAAATGGGGCGCGCTGACGCTGCCAGTCGCGCGGGTGCTGGAAATCGCCTCGCAGGCGCGGTTGAACATGGTGGTGTCGGGTGGCACGGGCTCGGGCAAGACCACGATGATGAACGCGATGTCGCGCATGATCGACCACGGGGAGCGGGTGATCACGGTCGAGGACGCCGCCGAGTTGCAATTCCAGCAGCCGCATGTGGTCCGTTTGGAAACCCGCCCGTCCAGCCTGGAAGGCCGCGGCGAGGTCAATCAGCGCGATCTGGTGCGTAACGCTTTGCGGATGCGGCCCGATCGCATCATCATCGGCGAGGTCCGGGGTGGCGAGGCGTTCGACATGTTGCAGGCCATGAACACGGGACACGACGGATCGATGTCCACCATCCACGCCAACACCACTCGCGACGCGCTGACCCGGATCGAGAACATGGTGCAGATGGGCAACATGGGCCTGCCCGCCTCCGCCATTCGCACCCAGATCGTCGGCGCCATCGATCTGATCGTTCAGGTCGAACGTCAGCGCGACGGCGGACGGCGCGTCATCCAGGTGACCGAGGTCTGCGGCATGGAAGGCGAGGTCATCACGCTGAACGATATTTTCCAGTTCGAGGTGTTGGGCGAGGGCCAGGACGGAAAGTTGTTCGGCAAATATCACATCAGCCGGGTGCCGCCGTCCTTCATTAAGCGGCTGTCCTATTTCGGGCTCGACCGGGCATGGCGCGCCGCGTTGGATGAAGCGGAGCAAAATCGCTGATGGGAAGTGGCGCGTTCCAACTTCTGCTGCTGCTGGGTGGCTGTTTCACGCTGATCGGGTTGGGCGTCAGCGGGGTGATGGTGTCGCGCTCGCAGACCGAAACAGACCGGCGGTCGAAACGTCTGGAGGCGATCCTCGCCCCGCATATCCGCACGACGCAAATCGAACTCAGCGCGTTTTCGCTGGTGGAAACCAAGGATCCGCGCAGCGCCACGGGGACGCTGTGGTCGATTTTCGGCTATAATCCGGAACGGGCGGCGATTTATCCGGTGGGCTGGTTCGTGGTGCTGCCGGTCGCCTTGCTCGCGGCTTTCGTGTTTCGCTATGCCACGCGCGACATGTTGGGCGGGATTTCGTGGTTCACCTTGCCGCCGGCATGGATTTTCTTCAGCCGCTGGTTCTTCAACCGGGTCGAGGGCAAACGCCGGAACCTGCTGCTGGGTCAGTTTCCCGATGCGCTGGCGATGATCGTCCGCTCCATCCGGGTCGGCGTGCCGGTGATCGACGCGGTGCGCAACGTCTCGCTCGCCGCGCCGGCACCCACGGCCCCGGAATTCGCGCGCCTCGTCGAGCAGATTTCGTTGGGCACGCCACTGGATGAAGCGGTGACCGAACTGGCGGCGCGGACCGGACTGGCGGAATACCGGTTCTTCGCGACGGCGCTGGCGCTGCAGACGCAGACCGGCGGAACATTGAGTGAAACACTGGAAAATCTCGCGGATGTCATTCGCAAGCGGGCGGCGTTGAAAGCGCGGGGTCACGCGATGACGGCCGAGGCGCGCACCAGCTCGGCGATTCTCGCGGGACTGCCAGTGGTGGTCGGGGTGATGCTGTGGGTGATCAACCCGCCTTATATCATGCTTTTGTTCACGGATCCGACCGGTAAGACCTTCTTCAGCACCGCGTGTATTTTCATGGCGCTGGGGATGTTCTCGATCAAGGCGATCATCAAATCGGTGCTGCCATAATGGAAGACGGTTCGCGTTGGGTGATGCTGGCGGGGGCCGCGGCCTTCATGATGGCGATGATGGCGGGGGCCTCGTTCCTGCTGCGCGACATGCGGGGACAGGAACGGTTCAGCCAGCGCGTGCGCCAAATTCATGGCGAGGCGCGGGTAACCCAGTCCAGTCAGGACCGTCAGCAGATGAAGGAGGTGTTTTCGCGCACCATCGCCGGCATCGGGCAGATGATCCTGAGCTCCGGCATGGTGCCCGCGGCGACCCGCGGTCAGTTGGAAACGATGCTGCGCGGCGCGGGCATTCGCGGCGAACAATCGGTCGGCGTGTTCTTCGGCACCAAGCTGATGCTGATGGGGGGCCTGCCGGTGATCGCGTGGCTGATGTCGCGCGGCGGTTTTTCCGGGATGATCGGGCTGTTCATTCCGGTGGCGGCCGGGATCGTCGGCCTCGTGCTGCCGGACCTGATCGTCAAACAACTGCAAAAACGGTTCATGGCGCGGTTGCTGAAGGGCCTGCCGGACGCGCTCGACATGATGGTGATTTGCGCGCAGGCGGGATTGGGACTGGCGCCCGCGATCATTCGCGTGGCGGATGAGATGAAGATGTCGTACCGCGAACTCGCGATCGAGTTCTCGTTGACGGCGAACGAATTGCAGATCATGTCGGACACGCGGCTGGCGCTGCATAATTTCGGTCATCGTTGCGGGTTGGAAGCATTCCGGCGGCTGGCGATGACGTTGATCCAGACGATCCAATATGGCACGCCGCTGACCGACGCGCTGCGCACCTTGTCGGCCGAGATGCGGCAGGAGGCGTTAACCGCGTTCGAGGAATCGGCCGCCAGGCTACCGACCATGCTGACGCTGCCGATGATCTTGTTCATTCTGCCCTGCGTGTTCCTGATCGCGGGCGGGCCGGCGGCCATCCAGGTGATGCACGCGATGTCGTGATAACAGCCGCGCATTGCTCATGGTCTGTCTGGACGGCCCGCTCTCTGGACGGTCCGCTCTGGCGAATCGGCGGTTACGAGGTGATATGACTGGCCTGAAAAGCGTGATTGACCGATGTGGGTGGTGGGGCCCAGAGACATTGGTCGTTAATGATGGAATGAAACCTTGATCATCCAATCTCCCGTGCGCGCGGCCACGCTGACCGTTTTGTTGATGGTGAACGGCTGCGGAACGATGTTCGCGTCGAAATCCGGTTCGGACGCGCCCGGCATGAAGGCGGCGGAGGCGGCGCTGCAAGGCGGATCAGCCCAGGCGGCGTTGCAGGTCAGCGAGGGGATTCTGAAGGAGTCTCCGGACAACCTCGAAGCGCGGGAGGTCAAGGCCGACGCGCTGACGCTGTTGGGGCAATATGACGAAGCCACCGTCATCTATTTGAGTTTGCTGTCGAAACATCCGGAGCGGACACGCGCCACGATTGGATTGGGCCGCATCAAGCTGGCGACCGACCCGGCGACGGCCGAGGTCTTGTTTCAACAGGTGCTGCTGCGGGAGCCGAAGAACCTCACCGCGTTAAACAACCTCGGCATCGCGCGGGATTTGTTGGGCCGCCATGCGGAGGCGCAGACCACCTATCGTCAGGCGCTGGCGTTGTCGTCGGACCAGGGGCCAACCCAGGTCAATCTGGCGCTGTCGTTGGCCATGAGCGGCAAGGGCGAGGAAGCCATTCAATTGTTAAAGCCGCGGGCGGCCGAGCCGGGCGCGACGGCGAAAATGAGGCATGATTACGCCGTCGTACTGGCGATGGCGGGCAAGCGGGCCGAGGCCGAAAAAGTACTGGGCGAAACAATGAGCCCCGAGGAGGTTCGTCTGGCTCTGGATAGCGTGACCGAAGGCCGCGCCCGCACGGTCCGTGACACGGCGGCCGATGCGAACCAGCGGACGGCGATGCGGGCGAGTGGCGCGCGGGCCCCCGGTCCCGGCGACGACGCGACGCCGCCGGATGTGATCCAACCGATCCCGCCGATGCGGACCGCCGCGCGGACACCGGAGCCAGCGCCGGTGCCAGCCCAAACGCCGATGGTGGTGCGGCCGCGGGCGTCGATCGAGCCGAATTTTCTGACGGGTGGCGCGCCCCCGACGGTCGCCGTGGCGCCGTTGGCGCCGATCCCACCGCAAATTATGTCGTTGCATGAGGTTCCTCCGGGGCATGAGGTTCCTCCGGGGCATGAGGTTCCTCCCGGCGCGCCAAGGACGGAGGCGGCGAAACCGGTGGCCAATCCGTTCGTGCCGCAGGCGCGGCCAACCGCGCCGGTGCCCGCGCCGATGACGGCGGTTCCCTTCATTCCGGCGCCCGCGATCGCCAAACCGGTGGCGCCGGCGCTCGCCCAACCGGTCGCCCCAGCTTCGGGTCCGGTTCAGACGCGACTGGCCATTGGAGACGCGAAACCCGTCCCGGCGGAGGCTCAGGCGATCCGGTTCGGTGGCGGCGACGGGCCGGGTTTGGTACAGTTCACGGCGGCGCCGTCCGAGGCGGCGGCGCGATCGGCGTGGCAGAGCCTGACCCGGCGCTTCCCCGACGTGCTCGGCCGGCGGGAGCCGATCGTGATGCGGATCGAACGCGGCGGTCAGGTGATGTGGCGGGTGCGGGCCAATGGATTCGAAACGGCGGCGGACGCGCGGGCGGTGTGCGCGCGAATGCGGGCGGCGGGCCAGGATTGTTTCGTGCCGCGGTCCTGATCGCGCCGAAGGCGTAGCCTCAGCCTGATCACGCGGGACCGTCGCGGCGATTGAAACCGGGACAGTCGGGCGATGCCGGACAGGCGCCGGACCTGATCAGGCCCCCGACCTGATCAATCCAAATCCGAACCGCCTCTGATCCCGGCGCGGTCCACACGTTCAAGCAGGGTGCGCGCTGACAGGCCCGATCGCGGGTGCCGCCAGTCGGGCGCCACGTCCAGAATTGGCAGCAGCACGAATGCCCGTTCATGGGCGCGCGGATGCGGCAGGATCGGATCCGGCGCCTCGCGCGTGATCCCATCCATGTCGATCAAATCCAGATCCAGGCTGCGGGCCGCGTTCGGCGTCGAACGGACCCGGCCATGGCGCGCCTCGATCGCGTGCAGGGCGGCGAGCAGGGACTCGGGCGTCATGCCCAACCCAGATGCATCGAGGCGGGCCACCGCGTTGATATAGTCGGACTGGTCTGAGGCCGGCACCGGCGCGGTGCGATACCAGCGCGACCGCGACACCAGCCGCAATCCCGGCCAACGCGCGAGATCCAGCACGGCGGCGGCGCAAACCGCCAACGGCGATCGCCCGTCCGGGCCCGCGAGGTTGGCGCCAATGCCCACCAAAATCATCCTGAATTGTCCCGCGCCGGGTGTTTCATCTTTCCTTCACATGGTACAGACTAAGCGGCAATAGTATCTTCGCCTCACGTTCAGCCGGATTCCTTCGGCCCATCATTTCCCTCTTGCTTCCAAAAGGCCGCTTCCATGCATTTCCTTCCGACCGAGCGCACGGCGCTGTTCATAGATGGCGCGAATTTATACTCGGCTTCGCGAAATCTCGGTTTCGATGTCGATTATCGTAATCTTCTGGAGTTCTTTCGTAAAAAAACCCATGTGGTTCGGGCGTATTACTACTCCGCGGTGCTTGAAACGGAAGAATACTCGCCACTGAAGCCGCTGACGGACTGGCTGGCGTATAACGGCTACACGCTCGTCACCAAGCCGGCCAAGGAATTCACCGACTCAATGGGCCGCCGGCGGGTCAAGGGGAATATGGATATCGAGGTCGCGGTGGACATGCTGGAACTCGCCCCCCGGATCGATCACGCGGTGCTGTTCAGCGGGGATTCGGATTTCCGGAGACTGGTCGAGGCGATGCAGCGCCGTGGCGTGCGAGTGTCGGTGGTGTCCTCGATCCGCTCCAGCCCGCCGATGGTCGCGGATGAACTGCGCCGTCAGGCCGATCAGTTTCTGGAACTGGCGGATATCGCGCCGGAGTTCACGCGGCGGCAGACCGAATTACGGCCGAGGCCGGTGGCGGTGCGCCATACGCCGGCCGAACCTTACGCCGATCCGCACGATGCCGCGTGATCCCGGGCGGTGTGATCCCGGATCGCGAGTGCGGTCTTTGCCCCCGGCTGAAGGACTATCGCGCGGCCAACCGGGCGGCGCATCCCGACTGGCATAACGCCCCCGTGCCGAGTTTCGGCGGGCTCGACGCGCGGCTCCTGGTGGTTGGACTGGCGCCGGGCGTGCGTGGCGCCAATCGTACCGGCAGGCCGTTCACTGGCGATTTCGCGGGGGTTTTATTGTATGAGACGTTGCCGCGATTCGGCTTCCTCAATGGCGTCTATGGCGCCGCCGCCGATGACGGATTGCGGCCGGTGTCCTGCCGGATCACCAACGCGGTGCGCTGCGTGCCGCCGGCGAACCTGCCCACCACGGCGGAGATCCACGCCTGCAACCCATTCCTGACCCACGAGATCGCGGCGATGCCCGATCTGAGAGGCGTGCTCGCTCTGGGCCTGGTGGCGCATAAAGCGGTGCTGCGGGCGAAGGGGTTGAAGGCCGGCCACGCCGTGTTCCGCCATGGCGCGATCCATGATCTGCCAGATGGGCTGATGCTCGCCAACAGCTATCACGTGTCCCGCCTGAACACGAACACGGGGCGGCTGACCCCGGCGATGTTCGAGGACGTGGTGGGCGCGCTGGCGACCCGGTTAGCGCGGGCGTAATACCAACGGCCCTTGCTGTTGACCCATCTTCGATGGGCCGACGGCCGCTGGTATTTTTGTTGGTTTCGCGCGCCGCCGCCCAACAACCCGGCGCGCATACCAACGGTCCGAAATGATGGAAGAGTTATCATTTCGGACCGTTGGTATAGAGCATTATCCGATCAGGTTGACAAACCTGGGCGGATGGAAATGCTCGCCAAAACAAAGAAGTAGAGCGGTATCCGTGAGCCAACGCGAACGGATACCGCTCTAAGCCCAGACCGGGTGATGCCCATTTTGGTAGTTCAGTGAAACGATGGGGAAGCGGGTCTCCGATAGACCCTATCCCGTGGTTCGCGCCGTTCCGTCCGGTTGATCGCATGGCGCAGGCTGGAGACGAGGTCGTAGACCGCGCGGCGCAGCCGGTTGATGCCGCCGAGGGGACGATGCAAGCCCATGCAATGCCATGGGGTGAAGGACAGCGCCTCGCAGAAGGCCAGATCGGCGGGATCGTCGAAGGTCTGCACCGGGATCGTGATCCTGGCGACCGGGATGAAGGGCGCCGCGGTCTCGTCCCAGAGGATGGTTGGATCCTCGATCGGCATTGTGGCCGGGTCGCCCTGGGGTTGGATCATGAAGTCGAACGCGGCCTCGCGCTCCGCCAGGTCGGCGCGGAGGTTGTCGCGTAAATAATCCGGCTGGTCGGTGGCGCCGCGGGAGGAGGCTGGCCCCACCGGACGGGCGCCGTATTTGCAGGCGATCTCTCCGCGGCGATAGGGCGACAGGCTCCAGTAACGGATGGTCAGCAGGTTGGCGGTGGAGGAGCGCAGAATCGCGAAGGCGTTGCGCGCCTCGTGCAACCGGAATCGCAGCGGGGTGAATCCCGGGATGAAGAAGCGCCAGAAGGCGGGCGCGGTTTCCAGGTCCAGATAATCGGCGGCGTCGCGGACGATGAACACAGGCGCGCTGATGAGGACGAAATCCTGGGTTCCGCTCGCGCTACCGGCGACATCCATCAGCTTGATGGCCATGCCGCGCGCGTCGCCCTTGGTATCGGGTCGCGGCACCGGGGATCCATTGGAGAAGCGGATCCAGGCCTGAAACTCCCGTGGTTCGGCGAACACGCCGACCCGCGGCGCGTCCGGAAGCGCGTCCAGAACGCGGAATGTCGCGCGCACGCAGCCATGCGCCTTGGGATGCGCGTCGCGGCGTGCGGGGGCGATTTTCCCGGCCGCCCGTACTTTCGCCTCGACGATCGCGAGGTTGGCGCGCGTGGCCGCGGGCTCATTGGCCGGAATGACGTCGCCGTGGGAGGCGGGCGCGGTGGCGGCGGCGAAGGGCGTGGCGTCAGGACCGGACATGGCGTGGCCTCCCGCGTGGCCTCCCGCGGTTTGGGCCCGAGGAGGGGCCGCGTCGATGGGGTCGCGAAACGCGGCCGGTTGAGCAGACGCGGTCAATATTGGGGGGAGGAAGAGCGGGGTTTCACCCCGAACTCCGCCAGAAGGCCCATGGTCCATTGGGCCTCCGGGCGGGTTTCAGGGCAGCGCCCTGAATTTCCGCAAAAACCGTGTCCCAACCGACAAACGCGATCAAACTGAACCCCAACCCATGATTTCCCTTGCATTTGCCGCGACGCACAACGATATATCGCTCGTCATTCTGGGATCGCGTGATTGACGCCCTCCTCCGTAAGGTTTTCCTGAGCGTTCTCGCTCGGGGCCATCCCCGGCCAGGCCGTCTTCCCTGAATGTCTCATCTCCCGACCGTCCGTCCCCATTTATCGCGCTGGGACATGGACAACAGGCATACGCTGAGGCGGTGCCGGAGCAAACATCCCTCGTGACAAGTCTAACCTTCGCGGGCCTCGGCCTGCCTGACGTTCTGTTGCACGCCCTGACGGCGAAACATTTCACCACCCCGACCCCGATCCAGGCCGATACCATCCCGCCGCTCATGGCCGGAAAAGATCTGCTTGGCATCGCGCAGACCGGCAGCGGCAAGACCGCCGCCTTCAGCCTGCCCATCCTGGCCCATCTGATCGCCGAGCCGCGTCGGCCCGGCCCGTTCCAGACCCGCGCGCTGATCCTGGCGCCGACCCGGGAACTCGCGCTGCAGATCGATGAAGCGATCCGCACCATGGCCGCGGGCGCGCGCATTCGCACCGTCGTGATCATTGGCGGTGCCTCGCGCTATAAGCAATGCGAGAACATGCGTCGCGGCGCGGACATCGTCATCGGCACGCCCGGCCGCGTGCGCGATCTGATGAACACGCGTGAGCTGTCGATCAACACCGCCGAGAAGTTCGTCCTCGACGAGGCGGATCGGATGCTCGATCTCGGGTTCATCCGCGACATCCGCCACATTGTCGCGGCCTTGCCGGCGCGGCGGCAGTCGGCGCTGTTCTCGGCCACCATGCCGGGCGAGGTCGCGCAGCTCGCGGCCGGTTTGCTGCGGGAGCCCGTGCGCGTCGAAATCGCCCGGGAAGAGGGCACCGAGCCCAAGATCGCGCAATCCGTCCGGTTTGTCCCGACCTCCGGCAAGCAGGCGCTGCTGACCGAGCTGCTGGCGGATCCCGCGCTGAGCCGCGTGATCGTGTTCACGCGCACCAAGCACGGCGCCAATAAGGTGGCGGAAAAGCTGGAATCGGCGGGCGTCCAGGTCGATGCCATCCACGGCAACAAAAGCCAGCCGCAACGCGAACGCGCGTTGCGCGATTTTCGCACCGGCCGCGCCAGGGTGCTGGTGGCGACCGATATCGCGGCGCGCGGCATCGACGTGACCGGCGTCAGCCACGTCATCAATTTCGACCTGCCGGCCGAGCCCGAGAGCTATGTCCACCGCATCGGCCGCACCGCGCGCGCCGGGGCCGAGGGGATCGCGATCGCGTTCTGCGACCCGTCGGAGCGGTCGACCTTGCGTCAGATCGAGCGTTTGATGGGCGAGAAAGTGCCGGTCGTGGGAGAAACCCCGCCCGATACGTATAAGGCTCCGCCGAAACCGCAGCAGAACCGTCGCGGCGGTCCCGGCCGGTTCCAGGCGAAAAACCAGGGTCGTCAGGGCATGCGCTCCGCCGCCTGAGGGTTTTCACGGGTCGCGCGGCTGGCCGCGCGCGGTAAATCATCGCGCGGCTGGCCGCGCGCGGTAAATCATTGCGCGGCTGGCCGCGCGCGATAGACCAATATCATGAACGCCGGTTCGGGGATGCCCGGACCGGCGTTTGTGTGTGACGATCTCGTCCTGGGTCATGCCCTTCGCGCCGAGCATGCGGTAAGCCGATCCAACCATTGGCCATTCCGGAAGAACGGCGGGACCCGCATGATCAGAGCCTATCTCGGAATCCTGGCCTTGCTGTTCGCCGCCTGGCTGATCAGCGAGAACCGTCGCGCCCTCCCCTGGCGCACGGTCGCCGGAGGGGTCGCGCTGCAAAGCATCGGCGCCGCGATCCTGATCGGGCTGCCGAACACCAACCGGGCGATGTTCGTGCTGAACGACGCCGCGCTCGCGCTGCAAAGGGCGACCGAGGCGGGGACGGCGTTCGTGTTCGGCTACCTCGCCGGACCGCCGTTGCCCTTCGTCGAGAGCCATCCCGGGGCCAGTTTCATCCTCGCGTTTCAGGCGCTACCACTGGTGCTGACGATCAGCGCACTGGCCGCGCTGCTGTTCCATTGGGGTGTTTTGCAGGCGATGACCGGACTGTTCGCGCGGCTGTTGCGGCGCGTGTTGGGGATCAGCGGGCCGCTCGCCTTGGGCGCGGCGGTGCATGTGTTCGTCGGCATGATCGAGGCGCCGCTGCTGATCCGGCCATATTTGGCGCGGATGCACCGGGGCGAGTTATTCGCACTCATGACCTGTGGGATGGCGGGCGTGGCGGGAACGGTGATGGTCATCTACGCGTCCTTCCTCTCACCCCTCATCCCCGACGCACTGGGCAATATTCTGATCGCCTCGGTGATTTCAACCCCGGCCGCGCTGGCGGTGGCGGCGATCATGGTCCCCTTCCCTCGCCCCGAGGCCGGGACGGCGGCGCTGACGGTCGAATCCCGGGCATCCGGCCCGATCGACGCGCTGGTGCGCGGCACGATGGAGGGCGTGCCTATCCTGGTGGCGATCATCGCGACCTTGCTGGTCACCGTGGCCCTGGTCGCGCTGATCAACATGGGGCTGGCGTGGTTGCCCGACGTCATGGGCGCGCCGGTCACGTTACAGCGCCTGTTCGCTCTGCCGTTCCAGCCCGTGATGTGGTTGATCGGGGTGCCGTGGAATGAGACGGCCGGCGCCGCCACGCTGATGGCCAGCAAGACGGTGCTGAACGAATTCGTCGCTTATCTGGACTTTTCGCGCCTGCCGGTTGGGGCGTTCTCGCCGAAGACGCGGATCATCCTGACCTATGCGCTGTGCGGGTTCGCCAATTTCGGCAGTTTGGGGATCGTGATTGGCGGGCTCGGGGCGATGGTGCCGGAGCGCCGGCCGGAGATCGTTGCTTTGGGTTTGCGGTCGGTGCTGGCGGGGACGCTGGCGACGTGCATGAGCGGTGCGCTGGCGGGCGGGATGACGGGGGGATGAGGTTGATCCGGTTAAAGGACGGAAGACCAGGGTTTCACCCCGGACCCCACCAGAAGGCCCAGAGTCCATTGGGCCTTCTGGACATCCGCCAAGGGCGGTAGCCCTTGTATCCCATGAGTTTGCTCCCGTAATGAATGGATAGATCCCAAAGGGCCTCGCCCTTTGGCGGGAGGTCCAGGAGGGCGGCGCCCTCCTGGCGGGTTTCAGGGCGGAGCCCTGATCTTCTTCCTTTACCGGATCAACCTGATCGCCCTCAGAACCCCGGCGGCGGCCGGAACGCGAATCCCGCCTGCTCGATCAACGACGCCGCCATCAGCGTCATCCGGTCGCCGTAAATCGGTCCGGCGATTTGCACGCCCATGGGCAGGCCCGCTTTGGTCAGGCCCATCGGCACCACGGTCGCGGGCAGGTGAAACCCCGCCGTCAGGCCCGGCCAGAACAGCATATCGTTATATGCGATCGAGCGGCCGTTCACCGTCATCCGCCGTTCCCACACTGGGCCGGTCTGAATGTGATCCATGGCCACGCCCGGACGCCGCGCCGCGACTGGCGGGCCCGCGGTCATGATTGACGCGCCTTCCTGCATATGCGGCAAAGCGGCGGTGCTGATGTTGGGGCACAGCAGCACGTCCCAGTCCCGGAAGAACGCGCTCCAGACCCGGCGCAGCCGCATCCGTCGCTCGTTCATCGCCAACCAGGTCCGGTGCGGCATGTCGGTCGCGCGCGCCATGACGGCGTCGGCGCTCTGATCGGCCGGATCCAGCGTCGCGAGGCGGGCGCGCCTGGCCGCGAGGATGACGTCAGTGGACCGGGCGCTCCAGGCGCTGTCGAGAGCCTGGAGATACAAATGAAACGCCTCGACCGGATCGAATTCGGGGCGCGCCGTCCGGCTGACGGTGGCACCCTGGCGTTCGAGTTCATCGGCCAGGGCATCGATCGCCGCGACGGTTTCGGCGTCGGTTTCCTGTCCCGGCTGATGCGACCACACGGCAATGCGCAGGTCCTTCAGCGCGGTGACGCGCGGCGGCGGCAGGATATAGGTCAGCCCCATCTCGTCAGGATCGGGACCGGCCAGCAGATCGAGCGCGACCGCGAGATCGCCGGCCGAGCGCGCCATCGGGCCGATCACGGCGATGTCGGTCGGCGCGGCGGCGGACGATTCATAGTCGGTATAGTTGGAACACAGGGTCCACGTCGGCTTGTGGCCGAACACGCCGCAATAATGCGCGGGTACTCGGATCGAGCCACCGATATCGCTGCCGATTTCCAGCGCCGAAAATCCCGCCGCCAGCGCCGCCGCCGACCCGCCCGAGGAGCCGCCGGGCGTGTGGTTCAGGTTCCAGGGATTGGCGGTGGTGCCGTAAACGGGATTGTAGCTCTGCCAGTCCGCCAGATCGACCGGGACGTTGGTCTTGCCGAAGATAACGGCGCCCGCCGCTTCCAGGCGGCGGACGGCGATGGTGTTATGGGCCGCGCGGTGCTCTTTCGCCGCCAGATGGCCGCGGGTGGAGGGCAGGCCGGCGACGTCGAAGCTTTCTTTCACCGTCATGGGGACGCCGAACAAGGCGGCGGAGCGATCGGAGGCCTGATCCAGCGCCCGCGCCCGTTCTCGCGCACGGGTGAAGTCGCGCACGACAACGGCGTTGATCGGTCCGTTGAGCCGTTCGATCCGGGCGATATAGTGGTCCAGCAGTTCCAGGCAGCCGATGGCGCGGCTTCGTGTCATCGCCGCCAGTTTCACGGCGGGCAGGAAGGTCGGATCCATCAGGCGGCTCCGGGTTGCATTCAGGCGGACGCCGAGGCTTTCGAGGATGCCTTGGCGGGAGGGCGGGTATCGATCCGGGACGGTCGCGACGGCATTTCGACGTCGATCTCCAACGTCGAAACATCGCCATCGCCGTCCAGTTTCACCATGACTTTCTCGCGGTCGATCTTGATGTGTTTGGCGATGACGGCGAGGATTTCCTCGCGCAGCACGGCCAGCAGATCGGACCCGCCGCTGGTGGTCGTGCGCTCATGCGCCAGCAGCACCTGCAGCCGCTCCCGCGCGATCGGCGCCGTGGGTTGGCGGCGGAACAGCGCCAGAAGGTTCATGCGACCCTCCGTCCGAACAGGCGTCCCATGAAGCCTCTTTTTTCCATCGGGATGACAACCTCGAAACTTTCCCCGCGCAGCCGGCGGGCGGCATCGAAATAGGCCTTCGCGGCGCCCGACGTCGGGTTGTTCAGCGTCACCGGCGCGCCGATGTTGGAGGCGTTCAGCACGTCGACGCTTTCCGGCACGATGCCCAACAGCGGGATCGACAGAATTTCCAGCACGTCGGCGGTGTTCAGCATCTCGCCGCGGGCGGCGCGGGCCGGGTCGTAGCGGGTCAGCAGCAGATGTTTCTCGATCCGCTCATCGCGCTCGGCCTTCAGGGTTTTCGAGTCGAGCATGCCGATGATGCGGTCGGAGTCGCGGACCGAGGAGACCTCGGGGTTGGTGACGACGACGGCGACGTCGGCGTGACGCATCGCCATCAACGCGCCCTTCTCGATGCCGGCGGGACTGTCGCAGATGATCCAATCGAATTTTTCGCGCAACTGCTCGATGATACGGGCCACGCCCTCGTCGGTCAGCGCGTCCTTGTCGCGGGTTTGCGAGGCGGGCAGCAGCGACAACGTGTCGATGCGCTTGTCGCGGATCAGCGCCTGTGACAATTTGGCGTCGCCGTGGATGACGTTGACCATGTCGAAGACGACGCGGCGTTCAGCACCCATCACCAGATCGAGGTTGCGCAGGCCGACATCGAAGTCGACGACGACGACGTTCTCGCCGGCCTGTGCCAGGGCGGCGCCAAGGGCCGCGGTGGAGGTCGTCTTACCGACCCCTCCTTTTCCAGACGTGACGACCAGGACTTTGGCCATGTTGGTTCCTTTTCCGAGGGGACGGGCGATGTTCAGTCGACCGCCGTGATTCGCATGATATCGCCTTCGAGCCAGGCGCAGGCGGGGGTGCCGACGCGGTCTTTCGGCAGGTCTTCCGCGGTCTGGTAGACGCCGTCGATCGCGACCAGCTCGGCGTGGAATTTGCGGCAGAAGATGCGGGAGCCGGGGTGGCCGGCCAGGCCCGCGATCGCGCGGCCGCGCAGCGCACCATAGATGTGGATCGACCCGCCCGCCACGACTTCCGCCCCCGAGGCGACGGAGCCGAGGATGATCACATCGCCCGCCTCATGCGAGATCGTCTGACCGGAGCGGAGCGAGTGATTGATCATGAGCGATGACGGTTCGACCGTTTGAACCTGATGGACGACCGGCGCGGCTTGCATCGGTTTGCGGGGGGGGGGCTCGGCGATTTCGATCGGACGGGCGGGCTTATTGCCGCCGGGGAGCGGACGGCCCCAGGCCTCCAGGCCAGGCCAGGAGGGGTGGGCGCCCTCGGTGGCGATGATGTGGATGCCGCGGCTGGCGATGGCATGCATGAGCGCGGCGGCGT
This sequence comes from Acetobacteraceae bacterium, assembly GCA_043785025.1. Lineage (GTDB taxonomy): Bacteria > Pseudomonadota > Alphaproteobacteria > Acetobacterales > Acetobacteraceae > Rhodopila. The sequence continues at coordinate 1,200 of JAYVXQ010000082.1, read as the reverse complement.
CAGTGGTATGCGGCGGCAGGGTGCCGAGATCGACGACGACGAGGCGGCCTTCGAAGAAATTGGGCGCCCGGTCAATCTGCGCGTCGAGCGCGAGCAGCCAGCCGTCCAAAGGCGGTTCCGGAACCAGAACCAGCGCCATGATGGAGCGGCCGCGCAGGCGGATGAAGGGGCGGGTTTCAGACATTGTCACATCCGAATCGGTAAAGCGGCGGTCGCGCCGGGTCAATGGATTTCCGGCGAGAGACCACAAAATCATGTGGATATTTCGGCTTGATACCACAACCTGTGGTTTGATTGGGTGAGATGGTCGCGGGTTCTTCCCGGTTCGCGGAGCATAGCGGTGATGGCGGGGTGTGGCATCCCCCGGGGTCGTGCCTGGCCGTGGGGGCTGACACTGTTGCGGCTTGGATTTGGAGTGGCTCTGCTTTTAGCACGAAGCTCGCGGAGACCAGGGAGGTCACGGAGACGGCGGACAGCGTGCACATCCGTCGAACGCCGTGAACGCCGTGGTAAAAGCTTCAGGGTCGCTCAACCTACCGGAACTTTCCGGACGGGCACTGAGAGCATGTCGCGGCCTGGCCCATCAGTTCTCCCATGGGGTCGAGCCGGGATCAAACGTGGTCAGGCGAAAATGACAGGCCGATCGGGAACGGCCGGCGAGCTCAGTGGCCCGACAGCAGTCCGTCGATCGCGTCCATCATCGCGCGCGCCGAATGCACCCGCTCCAGCGCCAATTCCTCCTGCACCGGGTCGTCCCCCTCCACCTGGGCATGCGCCTCTTCCGCGTCGCGCAGGCGTTGATCGGCCTTCTCACGGTCGAGCTCGTTGACGGCCATCGCCTCGCCAGCGAGGACGGTGCAGCGTTCGGCGGTGACCTCGGCGAAACCACCGGCGACGAACAGGCTTTCGACGATCCGCTCACCTTCGTAGAGCGAGACGACACCGCCACGCAAAGCGACGGTCATCGGCGCATGACCTTCCAAGATGCCCATATCGCCCTCGGCGGCGGGGATCACGACCATGTCGACGTCACGGGACAACAGCAGCTTCTCCGGGCTGACGATCTCCAGGTTCAGCGCCATCTCAGACGTTGGCTTTCAGCGTTTCCGCCTTGGTGACGGCTTCTTCAATGGTGCCGACCATGTAAAACGCGGCTTCCGGCAGATGATCGTATTCACCAGCGCAGATCGCCTTGAACGA
>JAYVXQ010000081.1:0-8057 GCA_043785025.1 Acetobacteraceae bacterium | reverse complement strand
ATCTCTCCGAAATCCGGGTATCCTTTTGGTTTTGCGCCCGCCGCCACACCAACCCTGGGCGCGTATACCCGGATTTCTCCGAAACCCAGGTATACATGCCGGCGCGCGGGTCACGCATATCGACCGCGCCGCCCGCCTCGTGCGCTCCGACCGCGGCATCACCGCGCGGTATGACAAGCTGCTGATCGCGACGGGAAGCCGCGCGTTCATTCCCCCGATCGAGCGTGTGAAGGGCTTGAATGGGGCGATGAAGGAGGGGATTTTCGCGTTCCGGACTTTGGATGACTGCGCGGGGATGATCGCGCAAGCGAAACACAGCAAGCGCGCCGTGGTGATGGGCGGCGGACTTCTGGGCCTGGAGGCGGCGCGCGGTTTGATGAACCATGGGTGCGAGGTTCATGTGATCCATTTGGGCTCCAGCTTGATGGAGGCGCAGTTGGATGTGACCGGCGGCGGAATTTTGAAGACGACGATGGAAAAAATGGGCGTGACGATCCATCTCGGGAAATCAACGACCAAGGTGTTGGGTGAGATCGCCGACACCGGTCTGGAATTTAAGGACGAGACGTCGCTGTCGTGCGCCATGCTGGTGATCGCGGCGGGGATCCGGCCGAACGCGGAGTTGGGCCTGCGCCGCGGGTTGACGGTCGAGCGGGCCATCGTCGTCGATAATCACATGCGATCGGTGGATGATTTCAACGTCTATGTCGTCGGCGAATGCGCGCGGCATCGCGGGTTCGTCTATGGGCTGGTGGCGCCGCTGTGGGATCAGGCGAAAGTGTTCGCGGATCACGTCACCGGGAAAGATCTGACGTCATCGTATCACGGGTCGAAACTGGCGACGAAATTGAAGGTCATGGGCGTCGATCTCGCATCGATGGGGATCACGATGCCGCGCGAAGAGCGCGATGAGATCGTGCGGTTCATCGAGCCGGGCAAGGGAACCTACAAAAAGCTGATCGTGCGCGACGGGCGGCTGGTCGGCGGCATCCTGATGGGCGATATCGGCAAGGCCGCGTATTTGATGCCGGCGTTCGATCGTGACAGCAAGTTGCCGGAGGAGCGGTTGTCGCTGCTGTTCGATCTGGGGACTCCCGGTGAAGAGGTGAGATGAGCGACTATGCCATCGGGCTGGCCTCGCAAATTCCGGCGGGGGAGGGCCGGAACTTCATGGTCGCCAAGCGTCTGATCGCGGTGTTCCGCATTCGCGATGGCGAGATGATCGCAACCCAGGCGGAATGTCCGCATCGGCGGGGACCGCTCGCGGATGAGCTGATCGATGCGGGGGTGATCGTTTGTCCGTTGCACGATCACATGTTTTCCATGGTGACCGGTGCGGGGATCGGCGATGACTGCGCGATCACGGTTTATCCGGTCCGGGTTTCCGGCAGCGGGCAGATTGTTTTGACGATTGAAAGTGATGTGGAGGCGGTGGGTCAGGGCGCCCGCGGTCTCGGGATGGGGGAGCTCCGCGGAACTCCCCCATTATCTATTCGGCGGCCATGTTGGGCGTGAATTCCAGCGGCAATCCCTTGTGGCCGGTCAGGCGTTCGCCTTCCGCGTACATCTCGAACGCGCGTTTCTTCAACGCCGGCAGAATCGAGGCGATTTTGTCCAGATCCAGATCGGCGGCGATGCCGGGATAGCCAGCGCGTTCGATCATCGGGGCGAGTTTGCGGTTCTCGATCTGCTCGAACGTCCACACCAGCGGATCGTCGATGATCGTCATGTCCCAGTTGGTGCGGTGGTTTTTGTTGCGGGGCCCGTAGTGATAATGCGCGCCGTTCCAGAAGCAGTCGAAGGCGAGAAGCTCGGTCTCGTCCACATAAGTCTTGCCTTTAGACCCACCGACATCGCCGAGGACATGGAGGGCGAGGCCGCCGTCGCCGTTGCGCTGGCGGCGCATCTCAAGGCCGAAGCGGATGTTGCCGGCCTCGAAAATGTCCGTCCCGCGGTTGTGTTTGACGGTGTTGCGTTTGGCGACGAAGGTTTCGCGGGCACAGGCCTCGACGTCCGGCAGCACGCGGCGCACGGCGGCGACGTTGGTGGCGGCGGCGATGTCCTGGTATCCGGCGCGGTCGAGCATTTTGACGATTTTCTCGCCAAGGATCCGGATGGTCCAGCCGATCGGATTGCCGTCGGTGATGGGGTCCATGCGGCAATGCACGCCCATGCCGCCGCCAACGCGGCCGTCGGTCTTCAACTCGGGATTTTCCGGGCCGTAGACATAGCTTTTCTCGATGTCGAAGCAGTTGAAGCGCAGCAGCGCGGTGGGCTGTCCGGCGATTTCGGTCGTCACATCGATCGATATGCCCTGGTCTGAATGATCCTCCACATTGCCGTCCCATAATTGGTGGCGGACGACGAAGGTCAGGGGATCGGCGGCGAAGGTCATTCCTTGTGATTGTGGCATGGTGGACGCTCCTGTGAGAGTGTTTTGCGAGACACTTAGACCTTGATCGCGTCACGTTGACGCGATCAAGGTCCGCGTTTGATAGGTTTCAGAGGGCGATTCACGTCTGAAGTTGGTTCAACTTCAGACGATCGTCCTCTGGAGCGGTAACCGTTCGCGTTGGCTCACGGAGACCGCTCTGAGCTTTTGTTTTGGCGAGCATCTTTATCCGATCAGGTTTGTCAACCTGATCGAATGATGCTCTGGGCCGGCGATGCGGCGGTCGCAAGTGTGGATCATCGCGTCACATGCGCCATGGTCTGGAACTGACGGTAACCGCCCAGTACGGTGCATGGCAATCGGCGCTGGTCTGGGCCGTGTGTTGCGCCCCATACGCGATCGTCGAATACTGAAGGTGAGGCGGCCGGTTCAATGGGCGCCAACGCCCGCGATCATGGAGGACGATCAATGTCATTCTACCGAGGTATGACCTGCGAGAACGTGACTATCAACGGCGATAAGGGCACGCCGATCACGGCTTATGTGGCGAGGCCCACGGGTCCCGGACCCTTTCCCGGCGTTGTGCTCATCCACCATTTGCCGGGTTGGAGCGAGCTGTATATCGAGACGGCGCGCCGGTTCGCGCATCACGGATATCTCGCGATTTGCGCAAACCTGTATCAACGCGAGGGTGGCGGCAGCGACGGCAATCCCGACGACGTCGCCGCCAAGGTGCGGGCTGACGGCGGCATCGCGGATGCTCAGATGGTCGGGGATACCGAGGCCGCCGTGAAATGGATGCGCGCGCAGCCGGATTGCAATGGCAAGGTCGGACTGATCGGCTCCTGCTCCGGCGGGCGGCACGCGTTCATCTATGCCTGCCAGAAGAAAGATGTGGATGCCTGCGTCGAGCAATGGGGCGGCGGCGTGGTGATGGGCAAGGACGACCTCAACGCGAAGAAGCCGGTCGCGCCGATCGACATGACGAAAGATCTGAGTTGCCCGCTGCTGGGTTTGTTCGGCAACGACGACCGCGCGCCAAGCCCCGAGCAGGTGGATCAGCACGAGGCCGAGCTGAAAAAGCACAACAAGACTTACGAGTTCCATCGTTACGACGGCGCGGGACATGGCTTCTTTTATTGGCACCGCCCGCTGTACCGGCCCGAGCAGGCGATGGATGGCTGGAACAAGATATGGGCGTTCTTTGGCAAATATCTCGCGAAGTAGGAGATCGGGACATGTGCACGTCGATCATCGAGATCGTGCGGGCCGAGGGCATGGCGAAACGCGGGGACGAATGGTTCCCGCTGTCGCGTTCGGTGGTGGCTTATGACCACGCGCGCCATGCGCCTTTGGGTGACGTCATAACGCTGGATTTTTTCAACACCGACCTCGGGGCGGGCGCGCGGGCGGCAGTGGAGTTGACGTTGGAGACGGCGAAGGAATTGCGCGCGGCGCTGGACCGCGCGATCAAAGCCGCGGAGTTCGAGGAGGCGGAAATTCGAGGTGCGCGCACCGTTCCGCGATTGGTTCAGGCGGCGTAACGGGATTGGCTTGAATCAAGGACAGATACGGACCGCGTGGATTGGCGGCAGCGTGTTGGAAACACAGGTCCAGTCATCGCCCAGGTTTTCGGTGATGTAGAGGTTGCCGGTGGTGGATCCGAAGGCGAGGCGGTCGCCGGTGTCGTCAGACCCCAGCGCGTGCCGCCATACGACGTCATAGGCATGGTCTCGCGGCAGGCCGCGGTCCAACACGTCGAAATTCTTGCCGCCATCACGGGTTCTGGTAACCACCAGCCGTCCGTCGACGGGGATGCGTTTCTCGTCTTTGATGCCGGGCACGAACCAGGCGGTGTCGGGGTTGCGCGGATGCACCACGACGGGGAAGCCGAACACTGATGGTCCCGCGTGGTGAATTTCGGTGAAGGTGCGGCCCGCGTCGGATGAGACGAAAATTCCGTTATGATGTTGTACCCACATCCGATCCGGCGCGGAGGGGCTTTGCATCAGACAATGAACGTCCTGCGCGATCGGATCGTGGACGAGTTCGGGCGGCACGTGCTCGGCGCGCATGCCTTCGCCGCGTTGCGACCAGGTGGCGCCGGAAGCCTCGGAAGCCCAGATGCCGCCGGTGGAGACAGCGATGACAATTCGCTCGGGGCTGCGCGGGTCCACGCAGATGGGCAGCTCACGTATCTGCCGGGGAGTCATGATATTTCACATGCATGGCGTGTGCCCCGCGAAGCTCCCTTCCGCCGAGATAACAAAATGGAACTGCGGGCGGCCAACTGGGGTTGAACGGCGGTGCCACCAGTCAGATGGTGCGTCCGACATGGCGGCGGACCACCGTGAGACCCACGAGAGCCACGCCCAGTAACGCGAGGCCCGTGGGCTCAGGCACCCCGGGCGACGCCGTGTCCGTCGGCGTGAAGCTGCCTATGGCACTTGAACTAATTACAATCCCTCCAACCTGAGTTACCTGTACGCTTGGTGGGTTGGGAATGACCGCGAAAAAATTCGAGAAAAATGCGTTCGCGCTCCCACCACCCGGCAGGACGTATTGCACAGTGGGGCCGTCGTTAGGGAAGAGCGGCGAGTGCTGGTATGCGAACGACGCAGACGTAGCGCCAAAATTACTCGTGAAATTGGCGCTGGACAGGGGCGTCAACTGCGCGGCTGACGTGTTGTCGAACGCAAACGTCGCCGTCCCGCTAAACGGCAGCGGCGGCAGCGTGCATAGACCACAGACCTGCCACGCGGTTACTGAAAAAGCCCAGGTGCCAGAGATTATAGCCGACTGCGCGGCGGGAGCCGCTGCGAGCATGGCCATGGTAGCGGCGGCTGTCAGGATTGCGCGCATCTGGACTGCCTTTGGCTGAGGGGCACCGAGGATCCCCGTGGAGGCTCAAATTGTCTATAACATACTGGCCTTCGGGGCGCAATCCGCAACCACGCCTTCGTGGTCCTACTCTTGATAACAGATTTTATCAAGAGTAGGAGCGTTGCTTGTCCGCCAACCACACCGATCAGCTCGCAACCCAGATCGTACTTTCCTTGGCCACCAGGTCCGACAGTTTGATCCGGTCATGGATGATCGCTCCGTCCAGAAAGATCAACATATGACGGCGCAGGGCGCCCTGATCGTCCAGGATGTAACCACGGGCGCGGGGATTGTCAGCGAAGACGATCCGCGGGACGTCCGCGACCGTCGCGCCGTCCGCCTCGCGATCCGGGCAGGCGACGTGGCGTTGGATGTTGGCGGTGAAGACGATCTTTGCCATGGTGTTTCGCGAGGGTCAGGTGTTGGTTGAATCCAGCCTCATGCCGCTGTAGCCTTCCGCCGCGATTTCGTCGCAGGCCGCGCGATAGGCCGGCGCGCCGCCCTGGTATTGCAAGACGCGGCGAACGTCACGGCCGTCGACATTGGTGTTGATGCCGGTCATCCAGGAATCGACGAGCGTGTAGAGCATCCCCTTGGCCAGTTCCTCGACATGGTTCGACCAGTTGGTTTCGGCCTCCGTTGTGGATTCGAACCGCGTGACCTGGCGGTCGCGCGCGTGGCGCATCAGATCGGTGATCCAATCGACGTTCTGTTCGATGCAGCGTGGGATATTGCAGCGGGTCGAGGCGTTGTGGGGGCCGACGATGGTCAGGAGGTTCGGAAAACCCGCGGACATCAGGCCGAGGAAGGTTTTTGGACCGTTTTGCCAATGATCGGTGAGGCGTTGACCGCCGGAGCCCTGTATTTCGATGCGGTCGAAGGCGCCGGTGACGGCGTCGAAGCCGGTGGCGAAGATGATGATATCGAATTCGTAATTTTTTTCGGTTGTTTCGATACCGGCTTCGGTGACGCGTTGAAGTGGCGTTTCCCGCGTGTCGACCAGGGTCACGTTCGGGCGATTGAAGACCTCGTAATAGCCGGTTTCCTGTGGCACGCGGCGGGTGCCGAAGCCGTGATTTTTGGGGACCAGTTTCTCGGCCATCACGGGGTCCTTGACCCGTTGGCGGATTTTGCGCGCGACGAACGCGGTGAACTGCGCGTTGGCTTCGGGATCGGTCAGCATATCGCGGAAATTCGCCATCCAGATGCTGAACCCCGGCTCGGCGTAGAGTTTTTCCCAGAAGGCTTCACGTTCTTCCGCCGAGACCTCAAACGTGCCGCGGGGGTCGGCGTTGTGGATATAGCAGCCGGGGGTCTGGCGCAGCAGTTCGAACATCGCGGGGTAGTTGTCTTTGATCGCGCGTTGTTCCTGTTCGGTGATGGGTTTGTTATTGAGCGGGGTGCACCAGTTCGGGGTGCGCTGAAACACGGTCAGGTGCCCGACCAGCGGGGCGATGGTTTGGATGACCTGCACGCCGGTCGCACCCGTGCCGATGACGGCGACGCGCTTGCCGGTAAAGTCGATGTCGTGATGCGGCCAGCGATAGGTGTGGAACGCCTCGCCCTTGAAAGTTTCAAATCCGGGGATTCTCGGCAGTGTGTCGGCGGACAAGGGGCCGACGGCGGTGATCAGAAATCTGGCGTTATGCCGCTCCCCGTTGTCCAATGTCACGTTCCAGCGCCGCGCGGTTTCGTCGAAGGCGCAGGAGGCGACACGGGCATCGCACTGGATGTCGCGCCGTAAATCGAACCGGTCGACGACGTGGTTCAGATAGCGTTGCGTTTCGGGCTGCGGGGCGAAATGCTCGCTCCAGTTCCAATCGCGCAGCAGGTCCTTGGAGAAGGCGTAACCGTAGGTATAGCTTTCGGAATCGAAACGCGCGCCGGGATAGCGGTTCCAGTACCAGGTGCCGCCGATCCCGCCGCCGGTTTCGAAGACCCGCGCGGACAGGCCAAGCTCGCGCAGCCGATAGAGTTGATAGATACCGGCGATGCCCGCGCCGATGATGATGGCGTCCAGTGTGAGGCTGGCCTTTTCCGACATGGGATGCGGTTCCGTTCAGGCTGGAATCAGGCCAAGGTCGATCGCCTTGATCTGCAGGGCGATATATTTGGAATAGATGCGGCTTTGTGTGAGGCCGCCGCCCATGAACCAAAGTCCGGGTTGCGGGGTGCGTTTGAACATGTTGGCCATTTCGCCTTGATCGTCGATGCCCCAAACCTGACCGACGCGTTCGGCGGTTTCGTCTCCCAATAACCGGCGCACCATTTCTTGCTGGGTGTGGTATCCGGTCGCGAGCACCAGCACATCCGCCGGTATGATCGTGCCGTCTTTCAGTAACGCGCCTTCCGGAACGAAGCGTTCGATGGCGTCGAAGGACAGCAATCCGATGCCGCCGTCGATCATGAGTTGGGCGCAGCCGGCGTCGAGGTAATAGCCGCCGCAACGGCGCCGGTATTTCATTTGATGGCCGGTCTCATCCTCGCCGATATCCCATTTATAGCCGATGGATTTCAGACCCTCGATCATGGTTCTGTCGGCGTCCACCATGCGTTTCACGCCGGCCTGATAGCCGCGGATCATCAGCGGGTAGGTGGTGGCGGTGCCGATCAGGTCGCAATCTTCCAGCGGCGGACCTTCTTCATACAGCGCGTAATTCATTTTGGCGCTTGGCTCGATGCTGACGACGGTGGTCGAGCCGCGTTGGATGATCGTGGTCGCGACGCCGTGATTGTGCAGATCCTGCGCGACGTCGTGGCCGGAGTTGCCAGTGCCCAACAC
>JAYVXQ010000080.1:0-8112 GCA_043785025.1 Acetobacteraceae bacterium | reverse complement strand
GCCCCTGCGCGATCGTCATGAACGACGACCACATATTGAAAAACTTCCTCGCGGCGTCGCCATCGGGCATTAGCGGCCAGGATCGTCCGGCGGTCACGGTTTCCCAGAACTCGCGCAGCCGCTCGACCCGATTTTCCGGCCGGTTGCCCGCGATGATCGCGCTGTTGATGCCGCCGATGGACACGCCCGCGACGCTGTCCGGCCACTGGCCCGCTTCATCCAGCGCCTGATAAACCCCCGCCTGATAAGCGCCAAGCGCGCCGCCACCCTGCAACACCAAAGCGAAATGATCGAAGCCGGTCTTCCCGTGGCGGGCCGACGGCGGCTCGTGGGATGAAACAGTGTCCATGATAGGGTCCTTGCTCGCTGTTGACCTCACATAGCATATTGCAGCGCAACAACAGCTGAAGAAAAGGAAGGTCTGATGAGCCTTAAAGGAAAGGTCGCTTTGGTGACCGGGTCGACCAGCGGGATCGGCGAGGGCATCGCTATCGCACTGGCCGCCGAGGGCGCCGACATCATGCTGAACGGGTTCGGCGACGCCACGATGATCGAAACCCTGCGAGCGTCATTGGAAACGCGCTTCGGCGTTCGCGCGCGTTACAGCAACGCCGACATCAGCAAAGGCGACCAGATCGCCGCGATGGCCGCTGAAACTCAGAAGTCTCTGGGTTCGCTGGATATTCTGGTCAACAACGCCGGCATCCAGTTCACCGCTCCGGTCGAGGAGTTCCCCGTCGACAAATGGGACCAGATCATCGCCATCAACATGTCCGGCGTCTTCCACGGCATGCGCGCCGCGATCCCCGGCATGAAAGCGAAAGGCTGGGGCCGGATCATCAACATCGCCTCGGCGCATGGTCTCGTCGCGAGTGAGCACAAGGTGGCTTATGTCGCCGCCAAGCATGGCGTTCTCGGCATGACCAAGGTCGCGGCGATTGAGCTGGCCAACGCCGGCGTCACCGTCAACGCGATATGCCCAGGATGGGTGTTGACCCCATTGGTGGAGAAGCAGGTGGCGGATAAGGCGAAGGAAAAGGGTGTGACAGTCGAGCAGGAAACGAAAACCTTCGTCACTGAGAAACAGCCGATGGCGCAGTTTTCGACGCCCGAGCAGATCGGCGGCCTGGCCGTATTCCTTTGCTCGGATTCGGCCAAAACCATCACCGGTGTGCCGCTTTCGATCGACGGTGGTTGGACCGCGCAATAATGCCTCTTTGGTCGGGGGCTTGAGGCAAAACCCGGCGGCGCTGATACTTCCGCGATAAGATGCCGCCGGGAGTCTGACGATGCGCAAACGATGGGCCGCCGCCGCCGCCGCCCAGTTGCTGCTGGCGCTCGCCGGTTCCGCGATGGCCGCCGATTTTGATCCGGTGCTGAAGGCCGCGGCCCGCAAGGAAGCGACCGTCGTGTGGTACACGGGCCTGATCGTCAATCAGATCACCCGCCCGATGGCCGCCGCGTTCGAGGCCCGTTTTCCAGGCATCACCGTCAAATATGCCCGCGCCAGCAATACTGAAACCACGCTTAAACTGCTGAACGAGGCTCGCGCCCGCCGCGTTCAGGCCGATGTGTTCGACGTCACCAGCGGCATACACTCGCTGGTTGAGGCGGGTGTGACCGCCGCGTTTCAACCGCCTGAGTCCGCGCGGTATCCAGCTGTCCTGAAGCATCCGGATGGGCATTGGCACGGCACCAACCTCTATTTTCTGACCGTTGCCTATAACACCAGCCAGGTGACACCGGCGGATGCGCCCAAAACCTGGGACGATCTGCTGGACCCACGCTGGAAGGGCCACATGGCCTGGTCCTCGGAACTCGCGGCGCAGGGCGCGCCGGGGTTCATTTTCAACGCTTTGTCGACGCGGGGTCCGGATCGGGGGATGGACTATCTGCGACGTTTCGCCGCGCAACGGCCGGTGGCGATCGCGAGCTCGCCGCGCGCGGTCCTGGATCAGGTGATCAGCGGCGAGCATCGATTGGGCGTGATGATGTACAACCACCATGCCGCGATCAGCGCGGCCGCCGGTGCCCCCGTGACCTGGGCTCGGCTGGAGCCGCTCGTCGGCTTGTTCACCATCATGGGCATCATGAAGGACGCGCCGCATCCCAATGCCGCGCGCCTGTTCGAATCCTATGTCCTGTCGCCGGAGGGCCAGGCGGTTTTCGCCGCCAACGACTATCTGCCCGCTGATGCCTCTGTGCCCGCCCGGATCCCCGACCTGAAACCCGAGGGCGGCGGTTTCCAGGTCAATTATATCACACCCGAAATGACCAAGACTGATCTGCCGCAATGGATCGCGATCTATCACGAGGTGTTCCGATGAAATTCGCCGTGTTGGCGCTGGCCGTTCTGATCGCGAGCCCGGTTTGGGCCGTCGACCCCGCTTTGGTGGAGGCGGCGAAAAAAGAGGGTTCGGCCGTGTGGTATAGCGGCATGATCGTTAATCAGATCATCCGTCCGATGGTGGAAGCGTTCGAGGCCAAATATCCGGGCATCAAGATTCAGGCCTCTCGCGCCAGCGGCAACGACAACGCGTTGAAGATCTTAAACGAGGCCCGGGCCCGCCGCCCGATGGCCGATCTGGTCGATAGCACCACCGCGTTGGCGCCACTGCTGGATGCCGGTCTGGTCGCCGTGTTCCGCCCAACTGAGGCCGCGCGCTATCCCGCCGAGGCCAAAGGCCCGGATGGATACTGGACCTCTCCTAACGTGTATTATTATACGGCGGCGTATAACACCAATCTCGTTTCGGCGGCCGAGGCGCCGAAAACCTTTGACGACCTGCTCGATCCGAAATGGAAGGGCAAGATGGCCTGGACCTATGATCTGACCGGCGGCGGTCCGCCCGGTTTCATTCATAACATCCTGACCATAAAAGGCCGCGAAAAGGGATGGACTACCTGCGCGCCTTCGCGAAACAGGAACCGGTGGTGATCCCCGCCGCGCAACGCGTCGTGCTGGATAAAGCGATTTCCGGCGAGTATCCGCTGGCGTTGATGACGCTCAGCTATCACTCGACGATCAGCGCGGCGAAGGGCGCCCCCATTCAATGGTTGAAGATGTCGCCCATGGTGATGTCGCCAAATACCATCAGCGTATTGAAGAACGCGCCGCATCCCAACGCCGCGCGTCTGCTGATCGAATTCATTCTGTCGGAGGAAGGGCAGAAGATCATGGCGGCCAATGACTACATGCCCGCCGATCCGGCGGTGGCGGTAAAAGACTCTGATTTGCAACCGGCGCATGGTCAATTCGCCGTGACCGTGATCACGCCCGAGCAGACCCGCAAGGATCTGGCGAAATGGGTCGCGCTGTATCACGAATTGTTCCGTTGAGCGCCGGTTTCTCCGGCTGGCGCGAAACCGCGCGTCACGACCCGCGTTTTTGGATCGCCGTCGCGGTCGGTTTGCCGCTGGCGGTGTTGATGCTGCCGCCGTTGTGGATTTTGTTACAGGATAGCATCACCACGACGGACGCGATCGGCGATGTCACCGGTTTCACGCTTGGCCATTTCCGCAAATTATTCACCGACAAGGATGCGCTGACCAGCATCTGGAACAGTCTGGTGTTCGCAGCCGGTTCCACGGTTTTATCGTTGCTGATGGGCGGCGTTCTCGCCTGGCTGGTCGAGCGCACCAACGCTCCCCTCAAAATCCTCGCCTACCTCGCGACCATTATTTCATTGGGCACTCCATACATCCTCCACGTTATCGCCTGGTTATTTTTATTGGGAAAGATCGGGCCGTTAAATGACCTGTATCGGATGGTCAGCGGGTCGGGCGAGAGCCTGTTCAACGTCAACTCCATGACGGGGATGGTGTTGATCGAGGGATTTCTGTGGTCACCGCTGGTGTTTTTGCTGTTGGGCGCGACGTTCCGCGCCGCCAACGCGGACATGGAGGAAGCCGCGCGCATGGCGGGCGCCTCGGTATTCGACACGCTGCGGCGCATCTCATTGCCTCTGGCGATGCCCGCGATCCTGGCGCTTGCGCTGTTCGTGTTCATCCGCGCCATCGGCGGGTTCGAGGTTCCGGCGCTGGTCGGCATGCCTGGCCGGATTTACGTGCTGACCACCGATGTTTACCAGGCGACGATCGTCGTTCCGCCCGATCTGGGTTACGCCGCGTCATTCTCCGTCGTCATGGTCGCGATCGTTGCCGTTTTACTTTATTTCTACGGCCGCCTGTCGCGCAACGCCGAGCGGTATCATTCCGTGACAGGCAAAGGATATCGCCCGAGGGCGTTCGACCTCGGGCGTGGCCGCTGGATCGCCGGCGCGATCATCATCGGCAATTTCGTCATCGTGCTGCTGCTGCCATTGCTGACGCTGCTGTGGATGTCGCTGCTGCCGTTCTTGCGCGGGTTCAGTATCGCGGGTCTGAAGTCATTGACACTTAAAAACTATCATACGGTGTTCACGACCCCGGGCTATGTCGAACTCGCGGTGAACAGTTTGGTGGTGGCGGCGGGGGCGTCGACCGCGATCATGGCGATCACGGCGCTCGCGGGTTGGATCGCGGCGCGCAACGGTCCGGGCGGGCGCATTCTGGATCAACTCGCGACGTTGTCGCTGGTGTTTCCCGGGATCTGTCTGGGTGTCGCGGTCATGGAGGTTTATTTGCGTGTGCCGCTGCCGATTTATGGCAGTTTGTGGATCATCGCGCTGGCTTATGTCATCCGCTATATGCCGTTTGGTATGCGATACGTTTATTCTGGCGTGCTGCAATTGCATCATGAACTGGAGGAGGCGGCGGGCATCGCTGGCGCCACCGCCATGACCACGTTGCGCCGGATCGTCGTGCCGTTGCTGACTCCGGCATTGGTCGCGGGCTGGCTGTTCATTTTCCTGATCGCCAACAAAGAACTCGCCATTGCTGTGTTGTTGGCCAGCCCAGGATCGCAGGTGATCGCGGTGGCGATTTTTGACCAGTGGGTGAATGGGCAGGGGGGTGAACTGGCGGCGTTTGGGTTGGTCTGGACGGTCCTGATGACGATTATCGCCTGCGTGTTCTTCGTGCGAACCCGTAAGGGTGGGACTGACGTTTATGGGAATTGACCGATGTTGAGTGTCAGCGGCCTCACGAAAATTTACGCCAACCGGTTCGATACACAAGCGGGCGGGGTGCGCGACGCGGCGTTCGATTTGCCGGCGGGCACGTTTTTTACTCTGTTGGGCCCATCCGGTTGCGGTAAAACAACGACCCTGCGCTGCATCGCGGGATTGGAACGCCCGGACACTGGGCGGATCGCGATGGAGGATCGCGTGCTATTCGACGGCGATCAAGGTGTCGCGGTCCCGATGAACCTGCGCGGGATCGGCATGGTGTTTCAGTCCTACGCGATTTGGCCGCACATGACGGTGTTTGAAAATATCGCGTTCCCGTTGCGTGTCGCGAAAGACCGCCGGTATGGGCGCGAGGACATCCGCGCCTTGGTCGAGGAAGCATTGGCGACGGTCGGCCTCGCGGGCTACGGCGACCGGCCCGCGACGCGACTGTCGGGCGGGCAGCAGCAGCGGGTCGCGTTAGCGCGCGCGATCGTGCATCGGCCGCGTTTGCTGTTGCTGGATGAGCCGTTATCGAACCTGGACGCGGCGTTGCGTGAGGATATGCGGGTCGAATTGCGCCGGTTACAGCGCCAGATCGGCGTCACCACGATCTATGTGACACATGATCAGCACGAGGCTCTGGCGATGTCGGACCGCATCGCGGTGATGGAGCAGGGGCGGATCGTGCAAATGGGCGAACCAAGAGAGATTTACTTCCGGCCCGCCAGCGCCTTTGTCGCCCGATTCATCGGCTCGTCCAATTTGTTCGAAGGCGTGTGCCGCGCGGGTAGTCAGGCCGGCGGCATCGCGTCCGTTGAGCTGACGGGCGGTCACGTGATCCAAAGTCTTTTCCCCGCCGCGCATCCCGCTGACGGGACCGTGACAGTTTCGGTTCGGCCGGAGGCGATCGCGCTCGCGAACCCAGACCAGCCGGTGAGCCGGGACGATAATGCGCTGGCGGGAATGGTCATCGCGGCGAGTTTTCAGGGCGGCCACATGCGTTACGACGTGCGCGCAGGCGAGGTCGTGGTTCACGTGACCGGTCCCGCCGAACCGGTTTTCTCGCCCGAAACCGAGGTTATGATGATGTTCGCCGCGCGCTCCGCCGTCGCTTTGCCGGGATAACCGATCCCGAATTGCTGGCTTCCCGGCGGCGTGATCGCTAGAAGCACTCCGGACTGAACAGGAGTGTCCCTACCAATGACGGAGAAAGATCGCTTCGCGGCGATGATGGA
This sequence comes from Acetobacteraceae bacterium, assembly GCA_043785025.1. GTDB lineage: Bacteria > Pseudomonadota > Alphaproteobacteria > Acetobacterales > Acetobacteraceae > Rhodopila. Next base: position 1,826 of record JAYVXQ010000080.1, on the reverse strand, counting down.
AAAATCCGCCGCGTTGAAGCAACGAATAGCCCATGAACTGGGCGATGCCGTGGTCGGTGTGGTGGCCGCGTGTGAACGGAGCCTCGCTGGTGGCGGCAAGCTGATGTTTTGCGGCAATGGCGGATCGGCCGCCGATAGCCAGCATCTCGCGACGGAAATGCTGGTGCGTCTGCGCCCCAACGTGAACCGGCGGGCGATCGCCGCGCTGGCGCTGACGTTGGATCCGGCGCTGCTGACCGCGGGCGGCAACGACTACGGCTATGACAGCGTGTTCGAGCGCCCGCTGCGTGGATTGGGCAGACCTGGCGATGTTCTGTTCGGGATCACGACCTCGGGCCGGTCGCGGAACGTCATTCTGGCGCTTGAGGCGGCGCGGGAGATGGGGATCGTGACGGTCGGATTATTGGGTGGCACCGGCGCGCCGGCGATCGACGCCTGCGATCATGTGCTGCTGGTGCCCGACACCGAAACCGCGCGCATTCAGGAATGTCACATCGCGCTTGGCCACGCGGTGCTGGAGTTGCTGGAGGACCGGCTGGTCGCGAGCGGCGCCGCGTGAGCATCGTCGTCACCGGCGTGGCGGGTTTCATCGGCTCCCACGTCGCCCAGGCGTTGCTTGCGCGGGGGGAGGCGGTGATCGGCCTCGATAATATGAACGCCTATTACGATGTCCGGCTAAAGGAGGCGCGGCTGGATCCGCTGCGCGCCGAGGCCGGATTCACGTTCTACCCAGTGGATATCTCGGATCGGGTCGCGGTCGGGGATGCTTTGGGACGGCATCCCGATATCTCTGACATCGTGCACCTCGCGGCGCAGGCGGGGGTGCGGCATTCGCTGGTGGATCCGTATTCCTACGTGCAATCCAACGTCATGGGCCATTTGGTGATGCTGGAGGCGGCGCGCGCGATCCCGGCGCTGCGGCATTTCGTGTACGCCAGTTCGTCGTCGGTCTATGGGGCGAACCAGGACATGCCGTTCCGTGAGACGGATGCCGCGGACACCCCGGTTTCACTCTACGCGGCGACCAAACGGGCGGATGAGCTGATGAGCCATTCCTACGCCCATCTGTTCGGCCTGCGGCAGACCGGATTGCGGTTTTTCACCGTCTACGGTCCGTGGGGCCGCCCGGACATGGCCTATTTCAGCTTCGCCCGCGCGATCATGGAGGGCACACCGATCACATTGTATGATGGCGGAACGCTGAAGCGGGACTTCACCTATATCGACGATATCGTGTCCGGGGTGGTCGGCTGCCTGCCGCACCCTCCGGAGGGGGCGGTGCCGGCGCGGATTTTGAATATCGGCAACCATCGGGCCGAGCGTGTGTCGGAACTGGTGGCATTGTTGGAGGCTTCTTTAGGCCGTAGCGCGATCGTCCGATCAGTGCCGCGTCCCGCCACGGATGTCGCGGAAACCTATGCCGATGTGGCGGAAATCGGGGCTTTAACGGGATTTCGGCCGCGTACGCCGTTGTCCGAGGGGATCCCCCGTTTCGCGGCCTGGTTCAAAGGCTGGAACGGGCCAGGGTAAAAAAGGTGAAGAAACCCGCTTGACGCCCGTGAATGATGGGCCTACATCGCCGCTCACCGAACGCGGTCACTGAATTGTCTTGCAATGAGGCGGCGGGTTCGATAACTTTCACGGTCTTGGCCGTGCTGGTCTTCAGGATAGCGAGGATAACCGGTCGCACCGTATCTCACGGTCGGTCGGGCATTGGTCGCTTTCTGGCTCTTTGACAATTGAATATGATTGGAAGGGATACGTTGGCGGCGCCCATGCGTTGTTCTCGTGAGAGGATAACGGTTTGGTCACGGCGATCCGATTGT
>JAYVXQ010000079.1:0-8124 GCA_043785025.1 Acetobacteraceae bacterium | reverse complement strand
GGAACAGGATTCGCGCCGTGTGTCTGACGTTCGCGACCGAGGCGGACATGATTTATTCCCCGTGGTTGATGTTCGACTTTAGGCTATAGGGGGTTCGGGGGGTGTGGGCAACGCGCGATCTGGGCTCTGCCCAGAGACCCGTCAGGAGGGCGCCGCCCTTCTGAACCTCCCGCCAAAGGGCGAGGCCCTTCGGGATCTGTCCATTTGCTCCCGTAATGAAGGAGGGCCTGCTCTGACGTTAATACGTCGTGGATGGCCCTCCTTCATTACGGGATCAAACTAACGGGATCCAAGTTCTATCGCCCTTGGCGGAGATCCAAGAGGCAGCGCCTCTTGGTGGGGCCCGGGGCAAAGCCCCGATTCTTCCGGGTGCTTGGGCGGCAAGGCGAAAACGTTTATCGTACCCCAAAGATCAACGGAACCGTAAGGAAACGCCATGAACGCCCCAGAACGCCTGCGCGCCTTAATGGCCGCGCCCGATTTCGTCGTGATGCCCGCGGTGTGGGACGGGCTGACGGCGAAAATGACCGCGGCGGCCGGGTTCAAATCCGCGTTCATGTCCGGCTCCTGCGTGGCGGCCAGCCGGTTGGGCGGGGCCGATCTCGATTTGATTTCGTTCGGCGAAATGTTCGACAGTTTCAACATGATCCGGGGCGCGGCCCCCGGCTTGCTGGTCCTCGCCGACGGCGATCATGGTTACGGCAACGCGATGAACGTCCAACGCACGGTGCGCGCTTACGGCCGCGCCGGGGCGGCGGCGATTTTGATCGAGGACAAAATCACCCCCCGGGCGCTGACCTCGGCCGGTAAGCCATGCCTGCCGCGCGAGGACGCGCGCATGAAAATCCGCGCCGCGGTCCAGGCGGCGAAAGACTCCGGCATTTTAATTCTGGCGCGCACGGATTGCCGTCCAACCCAGGGGATCGATGAGGCCGTGGCGCGGATCGAGATGTACGTCGACGAGGGCGCGGATATTCTTTTCCTCGACTCGCCCGCCGATGACGCGGAAATCAAACGCGCGGTGGCGGCGGCGAAAGGACGGCCGTCCTTCGCCGTGCTGTCGCCAGGCGCACCCCGTGCCACCCCCTCCCGCGATCAGGCCATTGCCCTGGGCTTTAAGGTCGGCACCTATCCGACGGGAATGCTGTCGCCGGCGGTGGCGGGGATCAAGGCGGGCCTCGCGGCGTTGAACGCGGGCGGAAATGAGGCCGCGACGGCGCTGGCGGGTCCCGAGCTGCGAGAAATCCTCGGATACCCCGATTATGACACGCAGGCGAAACCTTTCATCGTGGGCGGGTGACGCGGATGGACGCGGTTTTACTGTCGGAGACGCATAATGCGGTTCGGGTCTTAACGCTCAACCGGCCCGCGAAGTTGAACGCGTTGAACGCCGATCTGGTCCATGCCCTGACCGAGGCTTTGCACGCCGTTCAGGATGACGACGCGATCTCAGTGGTGGTGCTGGCGGGCTCGGGCCGCGCGTTTTGCGCCGGGGCGGATACCTCCACGCCGCGGCCGCTGACGTTGGAAAACCGGCCGAATTTGTTGAAGCATGGTGACCGCAACATCGAGCTGACCAAGCTGCTGGCGCGCGTCGACAAGCCGATCATCGCCGCGGTGCACGGCTATGCCCTGGGCGCCGGCTGCGGCCTGGCGTTCGGCTCCGATCTGGTTATCGCGGCGGAAAGCGCGCGCTTCGGCTATCCGGAGTTGAAAGCGGGTCTCACGGCCTCCACCGTCACCGCGCAGGCGGTGCATCTGATGGGGAAGAAAATCGCGTTCGAGCTGTTGACCCTGTGCGAAAATCTCGAGCCGCGGCGGGCGTATGAATTGGGCCTGGTCAATCGAGTGGTGGCGGATGCCGATCTGATGCCCGAGGCGATGGCGATGGCCGCCAAACTCGCTGGCTGGAACAAGGAGTTTCTGTGGCAGACCAAGCGCGTCTTCCATCGCGCGGCGTCGATGGAGGCGGAGCGCGCGCTGGAAATGGCACGCGACATCGCGGTGATGATGGGGCGGTTGCCGGCGTAACACGCTAATGGCGCACACGCGGCAGGGGTTGGTGATCGTCGCGACGCTGGCGACGGCCTATGTCGCCAGTCATTTCTTTCGCGCCTCCAATGTCACGATCGGGTTGGACCTGATGCGCGATCTGGGGATCGGGCCAGAGGCGTTGGGCGCATTGACCGGGGCGTTCTTTTTCGGGTTCTCGGCGATGCAGTTGCCGTGCGGGTTTTTCTTCGATCGCTACGGGCCGCGTTTGACCGTGTTTGGCATGCTGCTGTTGGCGGTGATCGGCGGGACGCTGTTCACCCTCGCACCGGACTGGCCACAGCTGGTGGCGGGCCGCGCGCTGATGGGCGCGGGGTTCGGGGTGATGCTGATCGGCAGCATGGTCGTCATCTCCCGCTGGTTTCCGCCCGACCGGTTTTCCACCATGTCGGCGCTGGTCTTGTCGATCGGGCTGATCGGTAATTTGCTGGCGACGACGCCGCTGGCATGGGCTGCGGGCACCTGGGGCTGGCGTGCCGTGTTCGGATGCGTCGTGGTGTTCACCGCCTGCGCCTCGGTCGCGGTGCTGGCGATCGTGCGCGATGCGCCGCCCGGTCATCCGTTTCTGGCGCGCAAGACCGAGACGGCGGCGGAGATGGGGCGCGGATTGCTGGAGGTGCTGCGCAATCCGCGCCTGCCCTTCATCCTGGCGCTGAATTTCACCAACTACGCCTGCACCTTCACCATTCAGGGCCTGTGGGGCGGGCCGTATTTGCGCGAGGTGCACGGCCTGACCCGCATCCAGTCAGGCAACGTGCTGCTGGCGGCGGTGATCGCCTATCAGGTCGGCATGCTGGTGTTCGGGCCGATGGACCGGGTGCTGGATACGCGGAAATGGATCGCCTTCGGGGGTTCGCTGACGCTCGTTTGCATTCTGGGGCTGCTGGCGCTGCTGGAGGGACCGCCGGTATGGCTCCCGGTGGGCTTGATCGTGCTCATGGGGTTTGTCAGCTCGTCGAGCACCATGATCATGACGCATGGACGGGCGATCCTGCCGGACCGGTTGATCGGGCGGGGAATGGCGGTGATCAACTCGGCGGTGATGTTGGGTGTGGCCTGTATGCAGTCGCTGTCAGGGTTCATTCTGGCGGCGTTCGCGCCGTTGGCGGACGGGACGCGGTCTGAAAACGCGTATCGGTGTTTGTTCGGCGTGATGTGCGTCGTGCTGGCGGTCGCGGTCGCGATTTATGGCCGGTCGCGCGATGTGCGGCCAAGCGATGAGGTGCGCGCGCGGGCGGCGGCTCAGGCCTGATCCGATCGCGGGGTTGGCGCGCTCGCGTTGGCGCGAACCGGTCGCGTCGCGCTTCAGCGCGAACCGGAGGGCGGGTTCACGTCCGGCGTGTAATTCATCCGATCCGGACGATGCAGCGGCGCCGTGCCCTTCATCAAATGCTGACGATCCAGTTCACACCGCAGCCGCATCAGCAACGTTCCGCGCAGCCGTTGTTCCGCCGAATCGCGATAGGTGCGTTTGGCGTGCCATGCCTCCATCAGCGACAGCAGGTCGGCGGCGGCATCCAGATCGTCCGCCGCGCAGGCCGAGTTGAACGCCGTGGCGCTGTCATCATCCAACTGGCGCCATTGCGTTTCGAACGCGCGGACCAAACGTTTTTCGGGAATATGCGGCTGCCGAATTTTGACGGCTTTGTCGAGTATGAAACCAATGCCTCTCATAGCGGGCCTCCCGGACAGCGAACGTGCCGGGAGGTTTGCCAGCGAAGTCATTTCAGACCGGTTACAGAGGGACAGATGGAGATAAATTCAGATCAAAAGGGGAATCTTTTTCAAAATCTTTTCAATCTTCCAAGCCCAGTACCCCGGCCACAAGGGACCGGGGACTTGCCTGGTCCGGGTGTCAGGCCGGTTGCGGCACGCCGCGCACAAGGCCGCCCGGCAGCGCGCCGGTCGCCACGCCATTGCGATAGGTGATCTGACCGGCCTTCACCGTCGCGACATAGCCGCGGGCTTTCTGCATCAGGCGGCGCCCTCCGGCCGGCAGATCGACCACCATTTCCGGCCGCTCCAGCGCCAAATTGGAGAAATCGATGACGTTAATGTCGGCCTTCATGCCCGGCGCGATGACGCCGCGATCCCGCAAACCGGCGAAATCGGCGGGCACCTTTGTCTGGCGGCGCACGAGGTCGGGGATCGACATCCGCCCTTCCTCCCGGTCGCGGCCCCAATAGCTGAACAGGAACGTCGGGAACGAGGCGTCGGAGATGAACGCGACATGCGCGCCGCCATCGCTGAGGCCGGGGATGACGTGCTCCTTGGCATACATCGTCCGCACCGCTTCCAGATCGTAGTTCGCGTAATTCACCAAAGCGGCGAAGATGAAGCCGCGGCCGTCATCCTCGATCAGAATGTCATAAGCGACCTCTTGTTCGGTGCGGCCTTCGCTCGCGGCGATGGCGCTGATCGAATCCTCGCGGGCCGGCGTGTAGTTCAGCGGGTTGGTGAAGCGGAACATGCGCGCGAAGCCGACGCGGCTCAGCAGCGACCAGGTGTTGAACTCGTTCGGATCCTCGGTGACGATTTTGGCGCGGATGGCGGGGTCGCGCATCTTGGCGACGCGTTCATCCAGCGGCAGATGGGCGATCGCGTGATAGGTGCGCGTGCCCCCGAACGGGTTCTGGCTGCCGGTGAGCCCCAACAACGCGCCGATCGGGCGAGGCGGCGCGACAGCGCGGATGGGAAGCCCGTCCTCGGCGGCTTTGGAGGACAGTGCCAGCAGGTCCTTCCATGCCTCGGTGCGATCGTGGCGTTCGGTGAGCGAAAAGACCAAAGGACGGCCGGAGGCTTCCATGACGCGGCGGACCATGGCGAACTCGGTCGCGGGGTCGGGCGTGTTCCAGTCCGACGTCAGCTCGATGAAGCCGCCGCCGGCGTCCTTCATGCCCATGGCGATGCCCATCAGCTCGTTTTCCTGCGCGCGCAGGCCGGGATGGAGGTCGCCGGCCAGGGTCTTATGGGCGATGGTGCGGGAGGTGGAGAAGCCGAACGCGCCGGCGCGAATCGCCTCGGCGGTCAGTTCGCGCATGCGGGCGATGTCTTCCTGGTTCGCGTCCTCCAGCGCCATGGCGCGGTCGCCCATGACGTAGACGCGCAGCGGGGCGTGCGGCAGCAGGGCGCAGAAGTCGATGTCGTGCTTGCGGCGTTCGAGGGCGGTCAGATACTCGGCGAAGCTTTCCCAGGACCAGTCGAGGCCCTCGTTCAGGCAGGGGCCGGGCAGATCCTCCACACCTTCCATGAGCGCCACGAGACTGTCCTGGGTGTCCGGCCGGACCGGGGCGAAGCCGACGCCGCAATTGCCCATGATGACGGTGGTCACACCGTGCCAGGACGACGGAGCGAGGTGAGAATCCCACATCGCCTGGCCGTCGTAATGGGTGTGGATGTCGACGAAGCCGGGGGTGACGGACAGGCCGGCGGCGTCGATTTCCTCGGTGCCCGAGCCAGTGACGGCGCCGACGGCGGCGATGACGCCGTCCTTGATGGCGATGTCGGCGGTGAAGGGGGTGCCGCCGTTGCCGTCCATGACATTGCCGCCGCGGATCACGACGTCGTACGTGTGCGTCATTTTTGAGGGTCCTGTTTTTTGCGTTCGGTCAGTTTCCGCCGATTTTTGGGAATGGGCAAGTTTTGCTGGTCTGGACGCGGTCACGGGGGGCGTGGCTGGATGGGCTTCATGCTGACATGTGTGGAACTATTCGCGGGCGCGGGAGGGTTGGCGTTGGGGCTGGCGCAGGCGGGATTTCGCCATCGCGCGGTGGTCGAGTGGAACCATGACGCGTGCGGAACCCTCCGGATGAACCACGGCGCGGAGTGGCCGTTGCATGAGGGCGACGTGCGCGATCTGGATTTCAGTGCGCTGGCGGATCGGATCGACCTGGTGGCGGGCGGCCCGCCGTGTCAGCCATTCTCGTTGGGCGGCCGGCATCAGGGGGCCGACGATCAGCGCGACATGTTTCCCGCCTTCGCCGAGGTGGTGCGCGCCGTGCGTCCGCGGGCGTTTCTGGTGGAGAATGTGAAGGGGCTGACGCGGCCGGGATTCGCCCAGTACTTTCAGTATATTTTGGCGCGTCTGGGCTGTCCGGAGTGCGTGCGTGACGAGGACGAGTCCTGGGCTGATCACGCGCGGCGATTGCAAACGGCGGATCGTTCGTATAACGTTTCGTTCCAGCTGGTGAACGCGGCCGATTACGGCGTGCCGCAATCGCGGGAGCGGGTGTTCATCGTCGGCATCCGCCGCGACCTGGACGCGCGATGGACGTTTCCGGCGCCAACGCACAAGGGGGCGTGGCGGACGGTGGGGCAGGCTCTGGCGGGGTTGCCGGATCCGGAGTTCGATCCGATCGGGGCCGCGCGCTTCGCCCATCACCGGTTTCAGCCGGGGGTGCGATTTTATCCCGGCCATCGCGGCAGTGTCTGGGATCGTCCGGCGAAGACCCTGAAAGCGGGCGATCATGGCGTGCCGGGGGGCGAGAACGCTTTGGTGCGGCCGGATGGCACAGGCCGGTATTTTTCGGTGCGGGAGGCGGCGCGGTTGCAAACGTTTCCCGATGATTATGGGTTCGCCGGCGGGTGGGGGGCGGCGATGCGCCAGCTTGGCAACGCGGTGCCGGTCGCTCTGGCGCGGACCATGGGTGCCAGCCTCGCCGGGATATTGGCGCCGGTGACGGTGGTCGATTGCGCGGCGGGATGAGAGATGGTGTCTTATCGTTGCGACCCAGAATAACCAGGATGAAACGCCATGCGCCGCCGCGCCCTGTTGACCGCCCCGATCGCCACGGCGCTCGCCGCGCCACGCATCAGTTGGGCCGACGATAAAAAAATTCTGAAATTCATTCCGCAATCGGACGCGACGGTGCTGGACCCGATCTGGACCACGGCTTACGTCACCCGCAACCACGGCTACATGATTTTCGATACGCTGTTCGGCACCGATGGCGCGTTCAAGGCCAGCCCGCAAATGGCGGCGGGCATGACGACCGAGGATGATGGCAAGCGCGTGCGCATTACCCTGCGTGACGGACTGATGTTCCACGATGGCGAGAAAGTGCGGGCTCAGGATTGTGTCGCGAGTATCATGCGGTGGTCGAAGCGGGATACGTTTGGGCAGACCTTGATGGCGGTCACCGATGAGTTGAGCGCGGTCGACGACAAAACCATTCAGTTTCGCTTGAAACGACCATTCGCCCTGCTCCCCGACGCACTGGGCAAATCGCCAACGAATTTCCCGGCGATGATGCCCGAGCGGCTGGCGAAAACCGATGCGTTCACGCAAATAACCGAAATGGTCGGCAGCGGACCCTATAAGTTTAACGCCGGGGAGCGTGTGGCGGGCTCGCGATTGGTCTACGATAAATTCATGGGTTACGTGCCGCGAGCCGATGGCGTGGCGGACTGGACGGCTGGTCCGAAAGTCGCGCATTTCGATCGGGTGGAGTGGCATGTCATTCCCGACCACAGCACCGCTCTGGCCGCGTTACAGAAAGGCGAGGTCGATTGGTGGGAAAATCCGACCAACGACATGGTCCCGATCCTGCGCAAATCCGCCGGCGTCACGGTTCGGGTGCAGGATCCCACGGGGTTGATGGCGTGTCTGCGGCTCAATCATTTGACCGCGCCGTTCAATAATCCAGGCATTCGCCGCGCGTTGCTGAAAGCGATCGATCAGCGCGATTTCTGCATCGCGGCGGGCGGTGACGATCCGGCGTCGTGGCATGTGCCGACCGGATTGTTCTTTCCGGGCAGCCCGTTCGCGACCGAGGCGGGGTTGGAGGTTTTCGCGGGCAAGCGGGATTACGACCTGGTTCGTAAGGAAATCATCGCCGCGGGCTATAAAGGCGAGAAAACCGTCGTGCTCGCCCCTACGGATTTCCCGTTGTTGAAGGCTCTGGCGGACGTGTCCGCCGACGTGTTCACAAAGGCCGGACTGAACGTCGATTATCAGTCGATGGACTGGGGCAGCGTGGTGCAGCGGCGCGCCAGGAAGGACCCGGTGGATCAGGGTGGCTGGAGCGCCTTCAGCACGTTCTGGAGCGGGCTGGATCAGTTCAATCCGGTGGG
>JAYVXQ010000078.1:0-8147 GCA_043785025.1 Acetobacteraceae bacterium | reverse complement strand
TCGCGTGGAAGCGCCAGGGGGCGTCAGGTGTATGCCGCCTCGAGCATAAGCCTGATGGATTCCGGCAGATCCTCGGGGTCCGCTTGCGCGGTATCGCGATCTGGCGCCGTTTCTGGAACCTCGGGCGGCAGGATGGCGCGCGGCGGTGGACGGCGGGTGGCGATCTGACGTTTCGAGGGCATTCTCATAGGCGAGATGTGTGATCGCGCGGCGCCGCCGTCAAGCCGGACGCGCGCGGGCGGGATCTGGGTTCTATCGCCGTTGGAGGAGCCTTCTGGTTTGGTCTGGGGTGAAACCCCGGAAACGCGCCTTCGTGTTATTTACAAACCCGCGCCGGCTTTGGCGAAGCGTTCGACCGTGTGCAAATACGTTTCGATGTCGCGATCTTCCGGGGCGGCCATGACGTGCTGGATGCCGGCGGCTTTGTAAGCGGCCAGCGCGGATCTGGTGTCATCGACATTCGCCGCGTTGATGTTGATCCGAATCGAGATAGTGAAATCCGGATCGGGACGGACGGCGCGAAACCGTTTCACGACCTCGGCCGCGGCGTCGGGATGGACGCGGCTGCCGTGCCAGCCATCCAAACGCAGCGCGCGGGCGATGGCGGCGTCGGAGGACCCGCCGATCCAGATCGGAATAGGGATTTCCGGTTGCGGCTGGGACCGCATGTTGGTGATCTCGGCGGCGATGTATTTCGTTGGGAAAGTGACGGGGTCTTGCGACCAGACCGCTTTCATCATGGCGATGCCCTCGTCCATGCGCCGTCCGCGTTCTTTAAAGGGCACGCCCAACGCGTCAAACTCGGCTTCCAGCCAGCCGACGCCGCCGCCGCCCAGGATCAGGCGGCCGCGCGAGAGATTTTGTAACGTCGCCAGTTCTTTCGCCAATGGCAACGGATGGCGCAATGGCAGCACGAGGACGGAGGTGCCGAGGCGCACGCGTTCAGTGCAGGCGGCGGCCCATGTCAGCGTCAGCACGGGGTCCCAGAAATTGGGGGAGGGCGGGTAGCCACCGTCTTTCGGCACGATGATGTGCTCGCTGACCCAGACGTCACGAAACCCCAACGATTCGGCCTGAATGGCGGCGCGGCGGATGGCGTCGGGTCCGGCCTTGCGGCCGATATGGGGCAAATGAATGCCGAGGTCCATGGCGGATTTCCTTAATTTTTATCGCGCGTCTTCCAGCATCATGTGGGAGGCTTTTTCACCGATCATGATACTCGGCGCGTTGGTGTTGCCGGCGACGATGACGGGCATGATCGAGGCATCGGCGACGCGCAAACCGCTTAGTCCGTGCACGCGCAACCGCGGATCGACGACCGCCATCGGACCTGAACCCATGCCGCAGGTGCCGACCGGATGCAGGTTGGAAATGCCGCGCGCGCGGACATCGGCGATCATGTCCTCATCGGTGCGGACCTGGATGCCGGGGGCGGTTTCCTCGACCAGCAATTTCTGCATCGCTTGCTGGCGGACGATCTGGCGGGCGAGGCGCATGCCGAACAGCATGACCTGCATGTCGTAATCGGACTTCATGAAGTTGAAATGAATTTTCGGTGAGGCCAGCGGATCGGCGGTGTGCAGGCGCACGGTGCCGCGCCCCTCAGGGCGCAGATGCACCGGACTGATCGAAATGCCGGGATGCGGGTGGGAGCGGATGCCGTCGCGGGTGCGCTCGATCGTGCTCCAGGCGGAGATGTTCATTTGCAGATCGGGCCGCTCGAACCGCGGATCGCTGCGCACGAGGGCACCGACATAGAGGCCGTTGCCAGTCATCGGGCCGGTGCGGGTCAGCACGTAGCGGGCACCGGCGAGCATCCGATCCTTGAAGCTGTACTGCAGGGAGTTCAACGACAGGTTGCGCGCGATCCGATAGGTGCAGAAGGTGTTGAAATGATCTTGCAGGTTCGAACCGACGCCGGGCAGCGCGTGCTGAACCTCGATGCCGATGTCGCGCAGGTGATCGCCGGGTCCGATGCCCGAAAGTTGCAATAAATGCGGGGAGCCGAAGGCGCCGCCGGAAACGACGATCTCACGCGCGGCATGGGCTGTTTTCGTCATGCCGTTCTGGCGGTATTCGATGCCGATGGCGCGGTTGTTGTTCAGCAACAGGCGGGTGGCGTGCGCGTGGGTCTCGATCTTCAGATTGGCGCGGCCGCGCGCGGGGTTGAGATAGGCGGCGGCCGTGCTCCAGCGTTTTTTATTGTTGGTGGTGGTCTGGTAGAAGCCGCAGCCCTCTTGGTTCGCACCGTTGAAGTCGGGGGTTTCGGGGATGCCGGCCTGTTTGCAGGCCTCCAGCAGTGCCGTGGCGATTTCCCAGTTATAGGGTTGATTGGACACGCGCAACGGTCCGCCGGTGCCGTGAAATTCGCTCTCGCCGCGCTCGTTGTCCTCGGCTTTGCGGAAGAAGGGTAGGACGGAGTCGTAATCCCAGCCCTCGTTGCCCAATTGGCGCCATTGATCGTAATCGGCGGCGTGGCCGCGCATGTAGATCATGCCGTTAATGGAGCTGGTGCCGCCGAGGACCTTGCCGCGCGGCTGGTACATGGTGCGGTTATTGAGGCGTTCCTCGGGTTCGGATTCGAACATCCAGTTCACGCGCGGATCGACGAAGGTTTTGGCGTAGCCCATGGGGACATGGATCCAGAAGCTGGAATCCTTGCCGCCGGCTTCCAGCAGCAGCACGCGGTATTTGCCCGATTCGGACAGGCGGTTGGCCAGCACGCAGCCGGCCGAGCCCGCGCCGGTGACGATGAAATCGAATGTGTCGGCGTTCTCGGGCATCAGATCGCGTCCTCCAGCATCATCGCGGCGCATTTCTCGCCGATCATGATCGTCGGCGCGTTGGTGTTGCCGCCGACGACGACCGGCATGATCGAGGCATCGGCGACCCGCAGACCGGCGATCCCGTGCACGCGCAGGCGGGGATCGACGACGGTGTTGGGGCCGTGGCCCATGGAGCAGGAGCTGGTGGGGTGCTGGTTGGACACCCCGGTGGCACGGACATAGGCGATCAGGTCGGCGTCGGAGGTGACGCCCTCGCCGGGTGTGAGTTCGCCGTCCGCGTAAGGTTGCATGGCCGGTTGGGCGACGATGGCGCGGCAGAGGCGGACGGCGGCGAGCAAGGCGGTGACGTCGTAATCGGTGCGCAGGTAGTCGAATAAAACGGCGGGGGGCGCGAACGGATCGGCCGATTTCAGGCGCACGGTGCCGCGTCCTTCGGGGCGCAGATGCACCGGCATCAGGGTGAAGCCGGGGAAGGGGTGCGGGGTGACGCTGTTGGCGTCGCGGCGCAATGTGCTGAACTCGAACAAATTGATTTGCAGATCCGGCCGTTCCAGGCGGGGATCGGAACGGGTGAAGGCGCCGGCGTGGATGCCGTTGCTCGCCATGGGGCCGGAGCGGAACAGGGCGTAGCGCGCGACGGCGGCGATTTTCTTCGGCCAGGAGGCTTCCAGATCGTTCAGCGTGATTGGTTTGGTGCAACGCCAGCTGAGCGTCGTGTTGAAATGATCGTGCAGATTGGACCCGACGGCGGGCATGTCCTTCACCACGGGCACGCCGACATCCTGCAGATGTTCGGCGGGTCCGAGTCCGGATAACAACAATAATTGCGGGGATCCATAGGCGCCGCCGGAGACGACGATTTCGCGGGTGGCGTATGCGGTCTTCATTCCGCCTTTCCCGCGGTATTCGACGCCGGTGGCGCGGTCGTTCTCGATCACGAGGCGTGTGGCATGGGCTCCGGTTTCGATCACCAGGTTGGCGCGGCCGCGCGCGGGTTCCAGATAGGCTTTGGCGGTGCTCCAGCGGCGGCGGCGGGACGTGGTGGTTTGATAATAACCGCAGCCTTCTTGCGTGGCGCCGTTGAAATCAGGGTTGCGGGGGATGCCCGCCTGCTCACACGCCGCGATGGTGGCGTCGGCGAGTTCGAATTTCGTTGGCTGATCGGAGACGTACAGCGGGCCGCCGGTGCCATGATATGCATCGGCGCCGCGTTCCTGGTTTTCGGCTTTCTTGAAGAAGGGCAGGACGGAATCCCAATCCCAGCCCTCGCAGCCGCGCTGGCGCCATTCGTCGTAGTCGCCATGGTTGCCACGAATATACAGCATGCCGTTGATCGAGCTGGATCCGCCCAGGGTTTTACCGCGGGGGAGATAAAGTTTGCGGTTATTGAGTTGGGGCTGTGCCTCGGTCTCAAACTTCCAGTTCACTTTCGGATCGACGTAGGTGCGGGCATAGCCGAGGGGAATATGGATCCAGGGATTGGTGTCGGGTGGACCGGCTTCGAGAAGTAAGACGCGATATTTGCCGCTTTCGGACAGGCGCGCGGCGATGGCGCAGCCGGCGGAGCCCGCGCCGGTCACGATATAGTCGTAACGGTCCCCGGTCACGCGGCGGCCCTCGCGAGGTCGCCGGCGTCTTGCGCATGCGGTAATGCCCAGGTTCGGGCGATCAATTCACGGGCGCGGGCGGCGCCGATGACGGGATCGGCGAGGCCGGTGAATTTTTGTTCCAGATCGGTATTGGACATCGGGTTTTGGTGGCTACCCCTGCAATGATCGATGCGTTGTGTTAAGGTTGTGCCATCGGTCATGGTGAGGGTGACCTCGGTCTGGTCGGCGGCGATGGCGGGATTGAGCGACGCGGTGACCTTGCGCTGGAAGCCGCGGATGGCGGGATCTTTGACGGCGGTTTCGGTGTCCATGTCCTGGATGCGCGCGGTGCCCCGGATCAGCGCGACGGCGGTCCAGTGTTGCAGGCTGACATGGGCTTGCAGCTCGTCGAGAGGGTCGCGATTGTTACACAAGGCCATCGCGCCGGGGGAGGCCTGGATCGATACCGTTTCGATTTTATCGGGGTCCGGGGCGTGATCGCGGCGCAGGGTCAGGCAGGCGTCGATGATCGGGTGAATGACGATGCCGCAGGGGAACGGTTTATAGGTGTTACGTAACAATTCGAACCGCGTGCCGAGATCGGCGGCCATGGCGTCGAGATTGGGATTCGGGGCGAACACCGAAAAATATCCGTAATGACCCTCCAGCGCGTTGATACCGGCGGTGAAGCCGGACTCGGCGAGGAGGGCGGCGCGCAGGCCCATCTGTCCGGCATGGGCGGGCATGAAGGCGACGGTGGCGGTGCCGTGCATGGCGCGGAACCCGGCGGCCTGGGACAAGGCGAGGCCCATCGCCGTTCGCATTTGCACGGGGTTCAGGCGCAGCAGCCGGCCCGCCGCGACGGCGGCTCCGAACCCGGCCGTGATCCCGGTGCCGGACCAGGCGAAGGACCCGTCCGCGGGGGGCACGGTGGTGGCGAGACACAGGCGGCACGTCGCCTCGACCCCCAAGGCGAAAGCGGTCAGCAGATCGGCGCCGGAGGCTGGCCGATACTCGGCGAGTGCGAGGACCGTGGCGGCGATCGGTCCGGCGGGATGGACGACGGCGGTCGCGTGGGTGTCATCGAAGCTGTGGATGCTGGAGGCGAGGCCGTTGATCAGCGTGGCATTCAGGATGTCGGTTTTGCGCGCGCGTCCGAACAAGGTCGCCTGGCGCGCGCCGGAGAAACCGCCCATGGTTTTTTCGGCGATGTCGACCATGGGATGGCGGGCGCCGCCGATGGCGCAGCCGAAGACGTTCAGGAAGCCGCGTCGGGCCTCGGTCAGTACCTGAACGGGCCAGTGCGCGGGATTTGTGGTGACGGCGAAGTTGGCCCATTGCGCGGTGATATCCGGAGCCATGATGCGATTTCCGGTTACAGTGAGCGTGTGGCGCCGCCGTCGATATCGATGATCGCGCCCTGGATGAACGCGGCTTTATCGGAGGCGAGGAATGCGGTGAGCGCGCCGATTTCGATGGGTTGTCCTGGCCGCGTGGTGCCATGCGAGGACAGCAGAAACGTGATGGCGTCTTGTTTGTTCAGCGAACGGTCGTGCATGGTGCGTTCGACGTTGCGTGAAAAACGGTCGGTTTCGATCAGGCCGGGATTGATCGCGTTGACTCGCACATTGTCCTTAACTCCGATATCCGCCATGGCTTTGGTGAAATTCAGGATCGCGATGTTGACCGATCCGCCGATGGTGAACTCGGCGGATCCGGCGCGGGATCCGATTCCGACAATATTGACAATATTACCATTGATACGTTTCAGATGTGGCCATGCGGCCCGGGTTAGTCTTACATAGCCATGGAATTTCAGAGCGAATCCATCTTGCCAATCGTCCTCGGTCAACGTGAAGAAGTCGCCGCGCTTCGTCGCACCGGCGTTGTTCACGAGAATGTCGAGCCGTCCGAAGGCTTTCGTCGCGGTTTCGACCGCGCGGAGGCCCGCATCCGGTATGCGCAGGTCCGCGGCATGGATCACGGTCTGGACGTTGGCGGTGGCGTGGATCGAGGCCGCGACTTCCCGCAATTTTTCCTCGTCACGCGCGACCAGGCACAGATTGACGCCCTCTTTCGCGAGTTCATGGGCGATCGCGGCGCCGATGCCCCGGCTCGCGCCGGTGACGAGAGCGGTCTTCCCGGTCAAAGCCAAATCCATTCCGACGTTCCCTGTGACACTGCTCGACAAGCATGCCGGTATTGGTCAAAAGGAGCAACGTCACCACGGTCTTCATCGCGGCACACCGCGAGTCTCATGGCCGCGGGACGTAACCGGGCAACTTACAGACTAACCATTGAACAGGAATCAAAGGAATGACTGAGGACGTATTGGCACTCACGGCGCAGATCGTCAGCGCTCATGTGAAGAAAAACGCGGTCGAGGTCAGCGAACTTCCCAATCTCATTCGCGACGTGTTCGCCACGTTATCGGCGTTGGGCGGCATGTCCGGCGGGGTCACGCCGGTTGACGCGCCGGCCGCGGCGCCGTCCGTGAGCGCGGTGGTACCCGCCGTGCCGGCGACCAAATCGGTGTTCGCATCGCATATCATCTGCATGGAATGCGGGAAGAAGATGACCATGCTGAAACGGCATTTAATGACCGAGCACACGCTCAGCACGGATCAGTACCGGTCGAAATACAGCCTGCCTTCGACCTATCCGATGGTGGCGCCGGATTACGCGCAGACGCGATCCTCGCTCGCCAAGGAAATGGGGCTTGGGAAAACCCGGGTCGCGTCACCGAAGAAAAGCCGCGGACGGAAGTAACTTCTTGGCGTAAGCGGTTCATTTGACTTAAGTTCAATTGAGCCATGACACGATCATATGAAACGCGCGGCATTGTCGGGATTAACGTCGCGTGCGAGCGATCAGGGAGGCGATCAGCGTCCGGTGAAGGGACCGGGTTGGCGCTTCTCCTTGAACGCCAGCGCGGCCTCGTGAAAATCCTCGGATAAATACAATCGCATGGGCGCCTGCTGGAACGCGGCCTCGCGCACCACCTGACCCATGCGCCAGCGCCGCGTGCGCACGGTGGCGCGCACGCTCAAAGGCGGGTTGGCGGCGACCTCGCGCGCCAGCTTTCGCGCTTCGTTCATCAATTCGCCTTGCGCGGCGACCCGGTTGATCAGGTTGGCGGATTTGGCTTCCTCGGCGGTGAAGTAACGTCCGGTGAGCGCGATTTCGTCGGCGAAGGCGCCCGCGCGAAAATGCAGTTGCGCCCATTGTTTCGCCGAGCCCAGTCCGCGCGAGGTTTCGGTGAGGTGCATTTTCGTGCCGGCCTCGGCGACGATCAGATCGCAGTCGAGCATCATGCCCAGACCGAGACCCAACACGTAGCCGTGGACGGCGGCGATGACGGGTTTCCAGTTGACCGCCTGCATCAGCAGATCGCCGGAATTGGCGCCATGGCCCTGGGGACCGCCGAGACGCTCGAACTCCTCACGGGAGCGTAATTGACGCTGCTGGACGTCCGCGCCGCTGCAGAAGGCGCGGCCGCGGCCATGGAAGATCGCGATATGCGCCTCGGGCTCGGCGTCGAAGCGGCGGAACGCGGTCATTAATTGGCGCACGACCTCATCGCTGACGGCGTTGAGTTTTTCCGGCCGGTTCATGGCGATGGTGACGATGTTTCCGTCGCGCTCATAATCGACGTATTGGCGGTCGTCTGCCATCGCGGCGTCCTCCTGACGTGGCGTTTCCCGCCATCCGGTGTAGCCTATGCCATCATCCGTTCCGGTGGAACCATCCGGTGAAAGAATGGGGTGGGCGG
>JAYVXQ010000077.1:0-8152 GCA_043785025.1 Acetobacteraceae bacterium | reverse complement strand
GGAGCGAGGCCTCGGCGGCGTCTTCCTCGCGGCGTTGGGGGGTGACGGCGCGGTCTTCCGGCGCCTCCGGCTCGGGTGCTTTGGGGCGTTTCATGCGCCGGTCCGGGAGGAGAGGTCTTTCAGAGACTCGCGGATCAGGGCGTCGAGCGGGGTCTCAGGACCCGAGCGGGCCATGACGCGGGCGACGGCGGCCTGCGCCTCGGGGCGGCGGTAACCGAGATTGATCAGGGCGGACAGCGCGTCCTCGCTGGTATCGGGGGCACGGGCGCGCGGTTGGACCATCGTGACGCCAGTGGGCGAGGACGGCATGCCACCGACCTTGTCTTTTAATTCGGTCAGCAGGCGCGCGGCGAGGCGGGCGCCGACGCCAGGGGCACGGGTGAGACTGGCCTGGTCGCGCGCGGCGATGGCGCCGATCAGGTCGCGCGGCGCGAGGGCCGAGAGGATGGACAAAGCGACGCGGGGGCCGACGCCCTGAACCGTGGTGAGCAGGCGGAACCAATCGCGCTCGGCGGTGTCGAGGAAGCCGAACAGTTGAATGGCATCCTCGCGGACATGGGTTTCCACCAGCAGTTTGGCGGTCGCCGGCGACGGCGGCAGCGCGGCGAGGGTGCGGGAGGAGGCGTGGACGAGATAACCGACGCCCGCGACGTCGATGACACAGCGCCCGTCCTCCAGCAGATCGATCCGGCCGGTGAGTTGGGCGATCATGAAAGGTGGATCATGCGACTCGGGCCCGTTGGGTGAAGCCGCTTCATACACCGTTACGGGCCAGGAGGGACGGGCGAGAGCATAAGCTCTCACCCGTCCGGAGATCACTTCGCGCGGCGGCGGCGGCAAGCGGCTTGGTTCCGGGCCTCCGATCCAGCGAGCGGCAACGCAACCACGCCGGTGGGGAACCCGCGCCCCTGTTGCGCCGTCGGCCCGCCCCCCATATGAAAGCAGTATCGTCCTCAAGATCAGGAACCACGCACACAGTGAACGAAGATATCAAAATGACGCGCCTGCCCTCCGGCCTGACGATCGTGACCGAACGGATGGACCGGGTCGAAACGGTGTCCTTCGGCGCCTATGTCGCCACCGGCTCGCGCAACGAATCGGCGGCCGAGAACGGCGTCTCGCACTTCCTGGAGCATATGGCGTTCAAGGGCACCGACACCCGCTCGGCCGCGGCGATCGCCGAGGAAATCGAGAATGTGGGCGGCCACATCAACGCCTACACCGCGCGGGAGCAAACCGCGTATTACGTCAAGGTGTTGAAGGAAGACACGGCTCTGGCGGCCGATATCATCGGCGACATCCTGACCCATTCGACGTTCGAGCCGGAGGAGATGGAGCGCGAGCGGGGTGTGATCCTGCAGGAGATAGGCCAGGCGAACGACACGCCCGACGACATCATTTTCGATCACTTCCAGCACGTCGCCTATCCCGCCCAATCCCTCGGCCGTCCCATCCTGGGCACTGAGGACGGCATCCGGGAAATGCCGCGCGCGATTCTGACGGGCTATATGAAACGGCATTACGCGCCGAAAAATGTCGTCGTGGCGGCCGCGGGTAAGCTGGAGCATGACGCGATTCTGGATTTGGTGGGACGGCATTTCGCCGATCTGCCGGTGCAATCACCTCCCGCCGTGGAAAGCGGCGTGTATAAAGGGGGCGAGTTCCGCGAGGCGCGCGACCTGGATCAGGTGCATATCGTTTTGGGCTTTCCGTCCGTTGGGTATTCCGACCCGGACTACTACCCCACCCTGTTGCTCTCGACCGTTTTAGGTGGCGGCATGTCGTCTCGGCTGTTCCAGGAAATCCGGGAGAAGCGCGGGCTGGTTTACTCGATCTATTCGTTCGCTCAGCCCTACATGGATGGCGGATTGTTCGGGATTTACGCGGGCACCGGAGAGAGCGAGGCGGCGGAGCTGATGCCTGTGACGCTGGAGGAGCTGCGGAAAATCCAAACCACGGTCAGCGACGCGGAACTGGCGCGCGCGAAGGCGCAGGTAAAGGCGAGCGTGCTGATGTCGCTGGAAAGCACCGGCAGCCGGTGCGAGCAGCTCGCGCGGCAGCTACAGGTGTTCGGGCGGGTGCTGTCGACCGAGGAGACGGTGCGCAAAATCATGGCGGTGACGCCTGAGGAAATTCAACGCGCGGCGGTTCGCCATTTCCGGGCGAAGCCGACCTTGGCGGCGATGGGTCCCGCGGGACGGGTGCCGGATCTGGCGTCGATCGCGGAGACGCTGGCGGCGTAAGTGATGGGGTTTCACCCCAAACCCGACCGGGGACGCTGTCCCCTGGACCCCTGGCAAAGGCGGTGGCCTTTGCGATCCGTCCGTTGGGGTTTGTGGCCAATAAGGGGCCATTCGTGGCGTCCTGACGTCTGAAATGGTCCCCTCATTGGCAACAAGCCCAGGGATAGATCCAAGGGCCTCGCCCTTGGCGGGGGTCCAGGGAGCGGAGCCCCCGGTCGGGCATGGGGTGAAACCCCACCCCTCCCCGGTAACGGCCGCGAAACCTCAACCGGTCCATACCACTCCCCGTAGTGATGGCATCGCGCCCTCATTTCGTGCTTAACGGTTCCCGCACCCGCGAAAAGGAAATTCACCCGTGCGCATAACGATGATTGGCGGCGGTTACGTCGGCCTTGTCTCCGGCGCCTGTTTCGCCGAGTTCGGCACCGACGTGACGGTGGTCGAGGTGGACGCCGCCAAGCTGGCCGCGCTGCAAGACGGCCGCATGCCGATCTACGAACCAGGCCTGGAAAAGCTGGTGACCGAAAACGTCGCCGCCGGCCGTCTGTCCTTCACCGGCGACCTGATCAACGGCGTCCGCGATGCCGAGGCGGTGTTCATCGCCGTCGGCACCCCCACACGGCGCGGCGACGGTCACGCCGACCTCACCTATGTCTACGCGGCGGTCGAACAGGTCGCGCGGGCGCTGACCAAACCCGCCGTGATCGTCACCAAATCCACGGTCCCCGTCGGCACCGGCCGGCGCATCAAGGAAATCGTCCAGCTGGCGCGCCCGGATCTGGACATCGACGTCGCCTCGAACCCCGAGTTCCTGCGCGAAGGCAATGCCATCACCGATTTCATGCGGCCCGACCGCGTCGTCATCGGCGCCGAAACCGACCACGCGCGCGAAGTACTGGGACGGTTATACCGCCCGCTGAACCTGATCGAGACGCCGATCCTGTACACCGGGATCGAAACGGCCGAACTGACCAAATACGCCGGCAACGCGTTCCTCGCGATGAAGGTGACGTTCATCAACGAAATGGCGGATCTGTGCGAGAAAGTCGGCGCCGACGTGCACGACGTCGCCCGCGGCATCGGCCTCGACGGGCGGATCGGTCGTAAATTCCTGCATCCGGGTCCGGGCTACGGCGGCTCCTGCTTTCCGAAGGACACGCTGGCCCTGGTGCGCACGGCGCAGGATCATGGGGCACCCTCCCGCCTGGTCGAAGCCACCGTCGCGGTCAACGATGCCCGTAAATCCAGCATGGCGGTGCGGGTGATCGCCGCGTGCGGCGGGGCGGTGCGTGGCAAAACGATCGCGATCCTCGGCCTGACCTTCAAGCCGGAAACGGACGATATGCGCGATTCGCCGTCGCTGCCAATCGTTTCGCGGCTGGCGGGCGACGGCGCGACAATCCGTGTGTTCGACCCCGAGGGCATGGAACAGGCCAAACCGCTGCTGCCGGAATCCGTGGTCTATTGCCGCGACGCGATGGACGCGGTGAAGGACGCCGACGCGGTCGTGCTGATCACCGAATGGAATGAGTTCCGGGCGCTGTCGCCGTCGCGCCTGCGCGAAACGATGCGCGGACTGGTGCTGGTCGATTTACGCAATGCCTGGGATCCGGTCGCGATGCGGCAGGAAGGCTTCGCGTATCACGGGATCGGGCGCGCGGGCCAGAGCATTATTCGATCAGGTGGATACACCTGATCGAATAAAGATGCTCGCCCAAACACATGGTCAGAGTGGTTTCCGTGAGCCAACGCGATCGGAAACCACTCTGAACATTCGACCGGCTCCGCCATTCGTTACTGATCCGGCGCGGCCTGTGATCCGCTTCATAGTCTTGACGGTCCGGACATGCGAGCCTGTAAGCGCGCATCGTGATCGGAACGATTCCCATGGAAAACCGGAGCGTTATTCCAGCCTCGTCCTTCAGTCAGATTTTCGCGGAAGAACTATGCGCCCTCGCCCCGCATGAGACCGTGCCGGAGGGGGTGGCCGCGCCCGACGATGGCACCGAGAGCCCGATCAATCCCCAAACGCAATGGGTCGATCAACGAGGCGCTCCGCTCGCCGCTTTGTGCCTTTCGGGCGGCGGCATTCGCTCGGCCAGTTTCGCGCTTGGCGCGTTGCAGGCGCTCGCGAAAGCGGGGGTGCTGCCGCGGTTTCATTATCTGTCGACCGTATCGGGCGGTGGCTATATCGGCGCCTGGCTGAGCGCGTTCCGCCATTACGCGAAGTCCGACACAGCCGTGGTCGCGGCTTTGTCCGGGCTGACGGCGGACGGCACGGAAGTCCCGCAAATCGCCGGGATCCGGGCCAACAGCAACTACATCACTCCCCGTTTCGGCCTGTTTTCCGCCGATACCTGGGCGGTCCTGGCACAGTATTTCCGCAATCTGCTGCTGAACTGGATGGTGTTCGGACCGCTCTTCCTGTCGGTTCTGGTGTGGCCCCGGTGGTGCGCCCGAACACTGGCGGACCTCGCCGCCGATCCCTGGTACTGGCGCGAGATCTTTTTGTTCCTCGGCGGCGCGATGCTGTCGCTCGGGCTGACCATTTCCACCACCGGACGGCTGCGATCCGCCGGGCCGTGGCTGACGGATAAATGGTACTTGATCGGCGTGCTGGGTCCGGTCGTCGCCTCGGCGATGGCGCTGACCGGCGCGGCGCGCATTCCTGACCTGAATGGCGCGTCCGGGCCGATTTTGACCTGGTGGCAGGCGAGCCTGACAATGGCCGCGACCTATGCGATCGCCGGTTTCGGCGGATGGGTGATCAATCGATTTCTGCCTGGCAGGGTCGTCGACCGCGGCCGGTTCGCGGCACCGGAGCGGCGTTTGCGCGCGTCGGAGAGTCTCGCCTGGATCGTCTGCGGCGCGGTCGTCGGCGTCCTGATCTGGTTCGGATTTTATCTGTCGATCGCACTGCGCGCCCTCGGACTGCCGGAGACAAAAACCTGGTTCGGTCCGATCAACCTGTCCGACGTCGACGCCATCATGGTCATCGCCGGCAATACCTGGATCGTGCTGTCGGTGATGACCGGCGACCTGATCTTCACCGGGCTGACCAGTTTTCAGCCGCGTGGGGACATGGATCAGGAATGGATGGCGCGCTCGGGCGGGTGGATGGCGGCGGCGGCCTTCAGTTGGGCTATTTTCGCCGCCGTCGTGCTGTATGGGCCAAGCCTTTTGGGTCTCGCCTGGGGACCGTTCGCGGCGGCCGGTACCGGCGGCGTGTCGGGCGTGATCGCGCTGTTGGGCGGGGCCAGCGCGCGCTCCGCCGTGAACGGCGTCCGACAGATCGCCGGCCGGTTGAGCTTTCCGCGGCTGATCAGCGCCGCCGCCGTGGTGTTCACGGTGGTGCTGGCGACAATGTTGTCCGCGTTGGACGCCGCCATCGCGGACGCGTTGACCGCATGGGTCGGACGCCTGCTCGGCCTCAGTCCCAACACGCCGGGGATCGGGATCATGGTCTGGCTGGCGATGGCCGGGGGGTTCGCCGGTCTCGCTCTGGGCTTGTCGTTGTTTGTCAATATCAATCGGTTTTCGCTGCACGCGATCTATCGCAACCGGCTGATCCGCGCGTTCCTCGGTGCCGCGCGCGGATCGGCCCGTCAGGAACAGGATCCGTTCACCGGGTTCGATCCGGCCGACAACCTGCATATGACGGACCTGGCGCCCGCGCCGGATCCCTCCGATATGCACCCGATCCGGCTGCTGCATGTCATCAATTTGACGCTGAACGTCGTCGCGACGCGGAAACTGGCGTGGCAGGAGCGTAAGGCTGAGGCGTTCTCCGTCACCCCCTTCGCCTGCGGTAACCGCGAAACCGGCTATCGCGCCACCGGGCAATATGGCGGCCCAGAGGGGCTGTCCTTGGGCACCGCGACGGCGATCTCGGGCGCGGCGGTCAGCCCCAATCAGGGCTACCACTCCTCGCCGCTTGTCGGACTTTTGCTGATGCTGTTCAATTTGCGTCTGGGTTGGTGGTTGGGCAATCCCCGCGATGCGAAGGCGGCGCGCGGCCAGGGACCGCGGATTGGATTATGGCCGGCGTTGCGCGAACTGGCGGGCATGACCAATGACACCGGTGGCTACGTGTATTTATCGGATGGCGGGCATTTCGAAAATCTCGGGATTTATGAAATGATACGGCGCCGCTGCCGGATGATCGTCGTCAGCGACGCGGGCTGCGATCCCGAAACGAAATACGAGGACCTCGCGAACGCGGTGCGGAAATGTCACATTGATTTCGGTGTGCGGATCACGTTCCGGGAGGTGAATTTGCCCGCCCGCCCGGACATGCCGTTTCACGGCGCCTATGCCGCCGTGGGCCGTATCGCCTACCCAAACGGACCCGATGGCTGGCTGCTGTACGTCAAACCCGCCGTGCACGGGACCGAGGCGATGAGCGTGCGCGGTTTCGCGCTGACCAATAAAGACTTCCCTCATGAAACGACCGCGAACCAATGGTTCAGCGAATCCCGGCTGGAAGCGTATCGTTCCCTGGGTGAACATATTTTCGGCCAGATTTGCGGTGACGGACCGCCGCCGGGCACGGCGCCGGACGGCATGCTCGCGTGGTTTCGCCACCAGGCCGATCACTACGCCCTCCCCGGCCGCCATCAGGCTGGACGTTAAAGCGCGATCGTCTGAAGTTGAACCAGATTCAGACGGGAATCGCCCTCTGAAACTTAACAAACGCAGACCTTGATCGCATCAACCTGACGCGATCAAGGTCTGGCGCATCATCATCGGATAAAGATGCGCGACCAACCAAAAATCTGGCGCATCATCCAATCAGGTGGCCACGCGCCCGAAAAAACAACCCGATCACGTCCCGCAAAAAGTCTGGCGCACCCGCTGCTCCGGCAACGGCGGAACCGCGTAGCGTGCGAAACGCTCGATATCCTCAAACGGGAGCGACAGCGCCGCCATGATCTCATCGAACGGAGCGAAATCATCGTGCGCGATTGCCGCGTTCAACGCCGCCTCGACCAGATGATTGCGCGGAATGACGGCCGGATTGACCGCGCGCATGGCGTCGCGGATCGCCTGGGGTGACCCCGGTTCATCGCCGAGGCGCCAACGCCACCGGGTCAGCCAGGCATCAATCGCGGCGGGGTTGGTGAGTTCGGCGCGCAACGCGGCCTCCCCACCCGGATCGGCCGCCGCGTCGCACAGGCGGCGGAACGTCAGCGTGAAATCGGCGTCGTTTTCGGCCATGATTTTCAACAGGTCGTTGACCAGAGCCTCATCGCCATCGCGTTGCCCGCTCAGCCCGATCTTGCGGCCCAGGCCACCGAAATACGCCGGCTCAAAATGCGTACTGAAGCCCGCCAGCGCGTCCTTGGCGCTGTCGACGGCGGCATCCTCGTTGTCATGCAGCAACGGCAGCAAAGTCTCAGCCAGGCGGGCCAGGTTCCACACCGCGATGCGCGGTTGATTGCCGTAAGCGTAACGAGCGTTCTGGTCGATCGAGCTGAATACCTTGGCGGGATCGTAGACGTCCATGAACGCGCAGGGGCCGTAATCGATCGTATCCCCGGAAATGGCGCAATTATCCGTGTTCATCACCCCATGGATGAACCCGATCAGCAGCCAGCGCGCGATCAGGCCGGCTTGCGCCATCACCACCCCGTCGAGCAACGCCCGATACGGATTGGCCGCCGTCGCGGCAGCCGGATAGTGCCGCGTGATCGCATGGTCGGCGAGCAGACGCACCGCCTCGCCGTCGCCACGCGCCGCGAAATACTGGAACGTGCCGACCCGGATATGGCTGGCCGCGACGCGCGTCAGCACAGCACCTGGCACGGTGGTTTCGCGATACACCGCCTCCCCCGTCGCGACGGCCGCCAAGGCGCGGGTCGTCGGCACGCCAAGCGCCGCCATGGCCTCGCTGACAATGTATTCGCGCA